>JAQSYE010000157.1 GCA_029256305.1 Lacrimispora sp.
ATATGTCCATGTTTTTTGGACACAAAGGAATACCCGCAGATATCTACTTCTTCTGCGACGGCTTTAATAATATCTCATCGGGTTTCACGAGCCCCAGCTTCTGCTTTGCCACTTCTTCCACGTACTGCTTCGTCTGCACATACACCCGGTATTCTTCCAGCTCCTTGGCACGGCCTTGCTCCTTGTCCACCTGCGCCTGAAGATTCTGCAGGCGGTACTCATATTCCAGTTCCTTTTCTTTGAGCGAAGCGCCTTCGATCGTGACAATCACTGCCAGGCTGAATACCACAAAGGTAATTCCAACCAGGGTCATGCGGTTACCCCATCTATCTTTTCTTTTCCTTCTTGACTTTGCCATCTCATTCATACAATCACCAGTTGTTTCTATTGCCGTTCTTTGGGACGGATCCACTTATTCAATATCATTTTAAGATATTTCTGAAGGTTTTTCAAGGATTTTAAAAAAAACCTGCTGACTAGCCGGTCATATAAAAACATTCCCAGAAAAATCCCGGCTATGACATATCCTCTCAATCCTCCGTCGTTTTGCTCATACAACAGGGAAAATGCAGCCATTGCGGCATAAACCCAATAAATCATGTCCTCAATACCTGTGAATACATAGGAGTGAGGAATGAATATACGGAAAATTCTAAGCAGGTCATATGTCATCATAAGCCCTGCACCTGTGAAAAAGCTGTAGAGCAGAAGTTTTACTTCATATACGATATGAACGCTCATATGACTCCCTCTGGATTTTATTTAAACAGCCTGGACAGAAGGGATTCCCCCGATCTGCGCAAAGCCTCGTTGGAGGAGTACAAAAGACTCTCTATCGTGCCGTTTAAGTCTACTTCCCCTTTTTCCAGAGTTAACCGGCTGACACGAAGATCCTTGCCCTTTAAAGTCAAAAGACCCATATCAGTATCCAGTATCACCTGGTTTTCGTCAAAGGATACCACATCCCGTATTCCCGTCATTGTACTGGAAGCACGATTATCTATTGTTAGCCTGTGAGGACGTGTGCTTATCTTTTCTTCCATAAAGAAAAACCTCCTAATATACCTGTCTAAAGTATATTAGGAGGCGAGCTCCATTATTCCTGAAATTAATTTTTTGTATCAAGTCAAAGGCTAAAGATATCGATAAAGCTCTTTTGCCTCATCTTTTTTTACGGTTTCCGCCACATCAAGAACCTCTACCTTAACCGAACTGGTGCCAAAATGTATTTCAATCACATCGCCTTCCTTAATGTTTAAGGAGGCTTTAGCGGGTTTTTCATTCACAAGCACACGACCTGCGTCACATGCTTCGTTTGCAATGGTTCTTCTCTTGATGATTCTGGAAACTTTCAGAAACTTATCAAGTCTCATGGATTATGCGTTCACCATATCCTTTAATGCCTTACCTGCTTTGAACTTTGGAGTCTTGGAAGCTGGAATGTTCATTACTTCACCGCTCTTAGGATTTCTGCCTTCTCTTGCAGCTCTCTCAGATACTTCGAATGTACCAAAGCCAACTAACTGGATTTTCTCGCCCTTAACTAATTCTTCAGATATTACATCTGTTAAAGCTTTAACTGCCTTTTCTGCATCCTTCTTGGACAGCTCTGCTTTCTCTGCAACTGCCGCGATTAACTCTGCTTTGTTCATTGATATCTTCCTCCTAGAATGTAGCACCAGGCTACTGATTTTCTCGTTGACACGATTACTATATCATTTATAGCTGTTTCTCCTGTTTTTGTCAAGGTTTTTTGCTCTTTTCACGGGCCTTCTCCTGCATTTTTATCGCATTCCAGACAGCCTCTCCCTCTTCCGACGAAATCACCTTTTTATCGCCAAAAACATGAGGATGCCTGCGGACCATTTTCTCACAGATCCCATTTACCACATCATCAATGGAAAAGCAGTCGCTCTCCTTTGCAATCTGGCTGTGCAGCATTACCTGAAACAAGACATCTCCAAGTTCTTCACAAAGATTCTCCATATCCTTATGATCAATTGCCTCAAATACCTCCTGGCTTTCTTCCTCCAGGTGCTTTTTTAAGCTCTCGTGAGTCTGCTCTCTGTCCCACGGACAACCATCCTCCGCCCGCAGTTTATTTGTAATATCTACTAAATCCTGAAAAGTATACATGCACGGAACCTCCTTTTTTCAGATTATAACACATACCTGGACAAACCGGGGAATCTGTTTCCAATTCTGACGTTTTTCTGACATTTGCCCCGTACCCCTGTTAAAAATCTCTTGATTCCATTATAATAATTGCAAGTTAAATAAAACCGGAGGTTAACATGAAACATTTTAGCATATGGAAAAAAATAGCCGCCTGCGTGCTGTTTATTAACATCGTTTTAAGTGCATTTACACCTGAGATCGTGACACCTGGAAGCACCGCTGATGAGCTGACAACCATGCGCATGGGCATCGGTCCTTCCTTAAATATCGGCCCTGGCAGCAAGCTCTTTAACGGAGGGAGTCTTTCTCTTCTTTCAGACTATGACAATCGTCAGATGCTTTCCATGGTTTTGCAGGATAAGAACGGATCACTGGTAGTCATTGACGGCGGCTGGGATATTGATGCGGATCATCTAAGCGATGTAATCCGTTCAAAAGGCGGACATGTTTCCGCCTGGTTCGTCACCCATCCCCATTCCGACCATGTGGGAGCACTGGTAAAAATTTTGAATAATCCGGATCGTAAGATTACCATTGACAATGTATACTACTCTATGGCAGACCAGTCCTGGTATGACAAGGTTGAGTCATCCCGTTCACAGATGGCATCAGATTTGCATTCTGCCTTGTCCACTCTCCCGGCCGAAAGTCTCCATACCGTGAAAAAGGGTGACGAGATCCAGATAGGTTCGATAAAGGCCAAAGTGCTTAATAACCCCTACCTTCTTGACGAAACATCAGTAAATAACAGCTCCGTTGCATATAAATTCTTTTTAAACAAAGTGAGCATTCTTGTTTTGGGAGATATGGGACCTGAGGCAGGAAAGCTTTTTCTGGAAGAAACAGGAGCAGCAGAATTAAAAAGCGATATTGTACAGATGGCCCACCATGGTCAGTACGGCGTAAACCGTGATGTCTATGCCGCCATTAAGCCCCAGATCGCATTATGGCCCTGTCCTCTCTGGTTATGGAATAATGACAACGGCAGCGGCATTGGAAGCGGAGACTGGAAAACCCTGGAGACAAGGAAATGGATGGAAGAACTGGGTGTGAAAGTAAATTATTGTATAAAAGATGGAGATCAGACCATCTACTAGCCATAACCCATCACCAAAACGGCAGCCCAATTGATTTCTGGCTGCCGTTTTATCTGCAGTTTTGCAGTATTAATCTCCGCCTGGGCCATCTCTCCTGGGCCTTTCTGATTCTGGAAGCGGCTCTACATAAAATCCATCTTTGTAAGGGTCCGTATCAATCTCAGGAATATCGCCATCGCTGTAGTCATCCTCTTCAGGCATAAAAATTCTCATTATCTCACCTCCTTATCCTTCCATCTGGCGGCCTAAAAATCCAGCAGCCGTATTTGCAAGTTTTATCTCCATATCACCAAAACGGGCTCTTGGCTCTCTGCTTAAAAGTGCAACCGCACCAATGGCATCTCCTTCACAGATAATTGGTGCTATCACCTGAGCCGTTATGCCTTCCAGATTTTCTCCTGTTAATCCAATGAATCCTTTATCATCTTTTCCAGACACAACAACTGTACGCTCATTGATCATAGTCTCAAGCTGCTTGCTGATGGTCTTTTGAAGAAGTTCCTTTTTCGATCCTCCGGCCACAGCAATCACCTGATCGCGATCACAGATACATACAGTCAATCCGGTAGTCTGTGCCATAGCTTCCGCATACTGGGAAGCAAATGCAGTAAGCTCTACCATAGGAGAATATTTTTTTAATATAATTTCGCCTTCTCTGTCTGTAAATATTTCAAGCGGAGTTCCTTCTCTGAGTCTGAGTGTGCGTCTGATCTCTTTTGGTATTACCACACGTCCAAGATCATCAATTCTTCTTACAATACCGGTTGCTTTCATATTTAATATTCCTCCATCTTGTGCATTTTATATCACTGGTATTATTTTGCTTCGAATACACCAGATTATACTTAAGTCTGCCATTTTTCCCAAAAATTAAAATCAGGGTCGACTTATAAATAAGTCAAACCCTGATTTTGATTTAGTAAATTATGAATTTTAAGAAGTGGGATGTTCCATACCCAGATTAAAAATCACCTTGTTTGACACGATGGGAAACTTCTTTTGAAGAGGTTATATATGCCTCGTGTGCCACTTTTGCTGCCGGATTATCGGGGACAGGGGACACAAATCTGTTTTCAAAAGATCCATAGCGCTGTATGGTTAATTCATCTGATACTCTTTGGAGAAGATACATACCTAAAACGTCCATAGCTACCACCTTTCTTCGAAACAAAATGTATTGAAGTAAGAAAGCATCCGGGACTTAATCCCATCTTCTACTATTAGTATATCACAAAATGCAAAAAAATCAACAAGACAAGCTGTAATTTTTTAGTTATTTTTTCTATTTTTTGCTATTTTTCAGATAATTCTCCAATCTGCTTTAAGATGATCTCAGCCTGACCCATCATTACATCCGTTGTTGCATTTTTCTTCCGGTCAATGTAAGCAAACTTCGGTTCCTCTCCCATATGGAATTTCAAATCTCCCCTGTACTCTTCGATTATCTTTGGAATTCCTTCCACCTTGAGCTTGGCATTCTTATACATGGTAAGCCGGATTTCCTGGCGGTTAATATTTACCTCCGTCACGTATGCACTGTGTGCCAGGGCCTTCAATGCCGCAACCTTAAGAAGATTCTCAACTGGCTTTGGCATCTCGCCGAAACGATCCATCAATTCATCCTGCATATCCATATGCTCATCTTCATTTTCAATGGACGAAATACGCTTATAAATATCAAGCTTCTGATATTCATTTTTAATATAGGAAGTTGGAATGTAAGCATCGATATCGCAGTCCACCACGGTCTGGTAGGTATCCTCTTCTTTTCTTTCTCCTTTTAGCTCTAAAACTGCCTGATTTAAAAGTTTACAGTAAAGATCGTATCCAACAGCCTCCATATGACCGTGCTGTTCCGCACCCAGGACATTACCCGCTCCTCTTATTTCCAGATCCCTCATGGCAATTTTGATACCAGAACCAAGCTCTGTAAATTCCCGGATTGCCTGAAGACGTTTTTCCGCCTCTTCCTTTAGCATTTTATCCCGTTTATACATAAGAAATGCATAAGCGGTACGGCTGGAACGCCCTACCCGGCCTCTTAACTGATAAAGCTGGGAAAGTCCCATCCGGTCTGCATCCTGAATAATCATGGTGTTGGCATTGGAAATATCAAGCCCTGTCTCAATAATTGTGGTGCATACCAGAACATCAATTTCACCGTTTACAAAATCAAACATAATCCGTTCCAGTTCATGTTCGTGCATCTGTCCATGGGCGAATGTAACCACTGCCTCCGGAACCAGCTTTGCAATGTGGTTTGCTATTTCATCGATATTGTTAACCCGGTTATATACGTAATAGACCTGTCCTCCCCTTGACAGTTCCCTGTGAATTGCTTCCCGGACCATTTCGTCATTATGCTCCATGACATAAGTCTGTATCGGCATTCGGTCAACAGGAGGCTCTTCTAAAACGCTCATGTCCCGGATTCCTACAAGGCTCATATGAAGTGTCCTGGGGATGGGGGTGGCCGTAAGGGTGAGTACGTCAATATTGTCCTTTAACTGCTTGATCTTCTCTTTATGGGCAACTCCAAAACGCTGCTCTTCATCAATAATCAAAAGTCCCAGATCCTTAAACTGCACATCTTTGGATAAAACACGGTGGGTGCCTATCACAATATCCACCATGCCTTTTCTTAAGTCTTCCACCGTTTTCTTAATCTGGCCAGAGGACTTAAACCGGGACATTAAATCCACACGTACTGGGAAATCTTTCATTCTCTGTGCAAAAGTATTATAATGCTGTTGGGCAAGAATTGTGGTAGGAACCAGATAGACTACCTGTTTGCCTTCCTGAACCGCCTTAAACGCCGCCCTGAGTGCAATCTCGGTCTTACCGTATCCCACATCTCCACAGATTAAGCGGTCCATGATTTTGCCGCTTTCCATATCTGCTTTTGTGGATTCGATTGCATCCCACTGATCCTCGGTCTCTTGGTAGGGAAACATCTCCTCAAACTCCTTCTGCCAGACTGTATCCTCACCATACCGGAATCCGTGTGTCTGCTGTCTGGTCGCATAAAGCATGACCAGATCCTTTGCAATCTCTTTTACAGCTCCCTTTACCCTGGTTTTTGTTTTATTCCACTGATCTCCTCCGAGACGATTGAGCTTTGGCTTCTTCGCCTCAGCACCGGCATACTTCTGGATTCCGTCAAGCCTTGTGGCAGGAAGATAAAGATTGCCGTTCTCCGCATATTCTACTTTTAAGTAATCCTTAATTACGCCATCCTGCTCAATTTTTTCAATTCCCCGGTAAATCCCCAATCCATGATCCTCATGCACAACATAATCGCCTACGGATAGATCGGAGAAGTTCTGAATCCTGGTTCCTTCATAAACCGTCTTTTTCCGTTTGCGTTTCTTTTTTTCCATACCGAACATATCGCCTTCGGTAATAACCAGGAATTTAATCATGGGATATTCAAATCCACGGTGAATGTTGCCGTGGGTAACCAGGATCTCTCCTGGTTTTACCTCATGCTCCCCGTCCTTGTCGTCGGGGCAGTAAGCGCGTAAGTCATATTCTCTTAAATCACCAGCCAGACGACTGGCCCTGGTCCTGGATGCCGATAGAAGAATAACCCGGTATCCCTCCCGTTTCCATCTGGTTAGATCTTTAATAAGCAGCTCGAAACTGTTCTGATAGGAATTAACATTTTTAACCTGAAAGCTGTAACGGTTTTTTACTGTAAAACCTGAAAGCTTCTGTTCCAGACCCGTTAAATAAACCCCACTCTTCATCTGAATTCTGGCTAACATCTCTTTTGCCGGATAAAGAAGATTGGTCTGACCAGGAAGGAGATAGCCGTTTTCCAGACGGTGAATCATACTTTCCCGAAATTCCATTTCAACGGTTTCTCCCTTTTCCTTAATCCGTTCCGGCTCATCTAAGAAAAAGACCGTATTTTCAGCAGAAAAATAATCCAGAAAGGATACACTCCCCTTACAGAAATAATGTATATAGCCATCAAGTCCGTGCTGCTTCCAGCCTTCCTTTAAGCCTTCTATGAGTTCTGATACAATGGATCGAATTCTGGCTGCTTCCTGAATCTTTGATTGGGCACGCAGATCCTTTTCGTATTTTTTCAGCTCCTTTTGAAGCTCTTCAAGCCCCTCATTAATCTGCTGGGAAGTGAGAACCATCTCTGTCGCTGGATAGACGCAGATTTCATCAAGCTGGTCTATGGATCTCTGGCTTTCTAAATCAAAGGTTCGAATGGAGTCTACCTCATTGTCCCAAAGCTCAATGCGGACCGGAAGTTCTTCCGTTAACGGAAAAATATCTATGATACCGCCGCGAATGGAAAACTGACCCATGCCATCCACCTGACCCATCCGCTCATAACCCAGTTGTGTCAGCATCTTCTTCCATAATTCCACATCAATAATCTGGCCGCTCTCAACTGAAAGTGCCTGTTTTTTCAAATCAGTAAGAGGCATAAGGCGGTCCATCAAACCATCAAAGGTCGTTACCACCCACCCGGAGGATTGCTCCATTAAATGGCGGAAAACCTCCATTCGCTGCTTCGTCAGCAGGTTTCCATGGATATCCGCATTGAAAAACAGCAAGTCCCTTGCTGGATAAAGCCACGTGTTGGAATCAAAAAAGCGAAGGTCCTCATAGATCTCCCTTGCCCTGGTATCATCATAGGTTACTACCAGTTTAAGACCCGCCTGTTTTGCTGCTTCATACATCAGATGAACCTTCTGGGAATCCATGCAGCCGCTTGCCATGACTGGCCCCGCCTTCTTTTTCAGATCAGAGCAAAGACCTTCAAAATCCTTTAGTTCCCTTAATGGTTTTTCAAATAGATCGTTCATGAAATCTCCTTATTTCTTTCTGTTGAAATAATTCATGGCCTTTTCGGCCCCGTCTTCCACCATCATAATTGCCGCCTCTGCCGCCGCAAGGTAAGCATCCGCCATAACAGACTCCAGCTCCTTTGGAAAACGTCCAAGCACATAGTCTGCCAGATCCATCTCTTTTGGCTTCTCACCCACTCCAACCCTGACTCTTGGGAATTCCTGGGTTCCTAAGTGCTGTATGATGTTTTTCAGTCCGTTGTGGCCCCCGGCACTTCCTTTCAGGCGAATCCGAAGCTGCCCCTCTATCAGGTTGATGTCATCACAGATCACGATAACGTGCTCCGGCTCAACCTTATAAAAATCAGCCATGGCGCGGATGCTCTCTCCGCTTAAATTCATATAGGTCTGGGGTTTTGAAAGAATGACCTTTTGAAATCCTGCCATCCCCATACCATACACAGCTTTATGCTTTTTATCCGTCATACGGATTCCCAGTTTGTCCGCCAGAACATCAATCGCCTCAAAACCCACGTTGTGTCTTGTTTTATCATATTCTCTAGTTGGATTACCTAATCCTGCAATGATGTACATGATAATTCTCCTTATTATTGTCTATATTAACAGCAGTTGCGTTTCATGACTGATCAGGGTGTTTTATGAACGCCCGAAAAGCGTTAGATTTCCCATATGGGGGCACCTAACGCGATTCTTCTAATTTTAACAGTTTAAAAGAAGGATGTAAAGCCAGAATCACAGAATAATTTTATTCCATTGAAATCAATCAGACAGGAAGTTATAATGTAAGTATTTGAGAAAGGAACCTGACATGGAACAAACTGCTAATACTTACCGCATGATTCTTTTAAGCTCACTAACCAAAGTATTTACTGATAAAGAGCCCTTGTTCTTTCCGGAATGCTGCCGTCTTACCGGACTTTATGGGGAAACGGTTTCTTTTCAGACTGCCTGTTCTTTTTCCGGAGATGAAAAGGAAACACTTAAGGTTTCAATCGAATCCCCTTTAAAAAATTATATAGAAATAAAACAGGTGATCTCTGTCCCATCCGCTTACCCCGCCCATGAAAAGCGGGACAGCAATTATCTCCGCCACACGCCCGGCCTTTACCCCGATCTTCTTAGGGCTCTGGATCATAACAGACTTTTACTGGTCCCCGGCAAGTGGCAAAGCCTGTGGTTGAGTGTTTCTCTCACCAGCGAAATCACCGCCGGGATCTATCCGATAACCGTTTCGCTGATCAACCCGGATCAGTCAATTGCCGCATCGGTCACAGCCACGCTGGAAGTCATCTCCGCCTCATTGCCCCAACAGGAATTGATTCACACGCAGTGGTTTCATGGGGACTGTCTGGCTGATTATTATAATGTGCCCGTTTTTTCTGAAGAACACTGGACTATTCTTGAGAATTTTATCTCTCTTTACGCAAAGAGAGGCATGAATATGATACTCACCCCAATCTTTACCCCGCCGCTTGATACCGCAAGAGACGGAGAACGGACTACCATCTCTTTACTCAGTGGGGCGCAGAATTTGCGCCAAAGATTGTGGTTACAAAACACGGAGAGGAAATCAAACGGTTTGGCTGGCATACTCCTGCCTTAGGGGACTATACCCATTTTCTTGATCAGTTTCTTCCTGCACTGAAAGAGGAGTTAATTCGTTTGGATATTTCAGATGATACCTGGTTTCATATTTCCGATGAACCAAAAGCGGTCAATTTTGAATCCTATGCCGCAGCCAGAGAATCCGTAATGCATCACTTAAAGGGCTATAAGCTGATTGATGCCCTTTCCGAATATTCTTATTATGAAGCCGGTCTGGTGGAACGTCCCGTCTGTGCCACCGATCATATAGAGCCATTTTTACGACACAGCGTTCCTCATTTATGGAGCTATTATTGTACGGCTCAGTGTGTTGATGTTGCAAACCGCTTTATGGCAATGCCTTCAGAACGGAACCGAATCTATGGAATCCAGGTCTATAAGTTTGGGATTGAAGGAATCCTCCACTGGGGTTTTAACTTTTATAATTCCGAATATTCCATAGAACATATCAATCCCTACCTGGTTACGGACAGTGGCGGAAGCTTCCCATCCGGTGATGCTTTTTTGGTTTATCCAGGGGCCAACCAACAGCCGGAAGAGTCCATACGCCTTATGGTTTTAAATGAAGCCATACAGGATCACAGGGCATTAAAGTTGCTGGAACAGTATATCGGAAAGGAAGCCGTAATAACGCTTTTAGAAGAGGACTTATCTGATCCGATTACATTTGAGACATATCCCAAATCAGCCGCGTATCTGATTTTAGCCAGAAATAAAATTAACCGGACATTAAAACAGTATATTTAAAAAATGCGCAGCAATTATTCCTGTTATTAAAATTTTATACTCATGTCCCTTGTCATACCTCCTTTCATTATGATAAAATAAAACCGTTGCGCTTATATAAGTTCAAAATTGGTTGAACGTTTCTACCAACTACCTCAATAGTTGACTATAAGAGTTAGAAGGAAAAAGGAGTGATGTTCATGAAGGAAGCTTCAAAAAATTACGATGTGATCATCATCGGTGCAGGCCCTTCCGGTATTTTCTGCGCCTATGAGCTGATCGATAAGAAACCGGATTTAAAGATCCTGATGATTGAAAAGGGCCGTCCCATTGAGAAACGTACCTGCCCCAAACGTACAACCAAAGTCTGCGTAGGCTGCAAACCATGCTCCATCACCACCGGATTTGCAGGTGCAGGAGCATTTTCAGACGGTAAATTATCCTTATCCCCTGATGTAGGAGGTAACCTTCCTGAAATACTGGGATATGACAAAACCGTGGAACTGTTAAAGGAATCTGATAATATTTATTTAAAATTCGGCGCTGATACCAATGTTTATGGTGTGGACAAGCAAAAGGAGATTCAGGAGATCCGACGCAAAGCCATTAACGCCAATTTAAAACTGATTGAATGCCCAATCCGCCATCTTGGTACGGAGGAAGGCTATAAAATCTACACTCGTCTTCAGGAGCATTTACTGGAGCAGGGCGTGGAGATGGAATTTAATACTATGGTAAAGGATATCATTATTGAGGATAACCAGGCCAGAGGAATTATTACTGATAAAGACGAAGTATACGAGGCAACTGAGATTGTTTCTGCCATCGGCCGTGAGGGATCTGACTGGTTCAGCCATATCTGTGGAAATCACGGAATTGAGACAAGAGTGGGAACCGTTGATATCGGAGTTCGTGTTGAAGTCAGGGATGAGATCATGGAATTCTTAAATAAGAATCTCTATGAAGCAAAGCTGGTTTATTACACTCCCACCTTTGATGATAAGGTACGTACCTTCTGCACCAATCCTTCCGGAGAGGTAGCTACCGAATACTACGAAAACGGACTGGCAGTGGTCAATGGTCACGCCTACAAATCGCAGGAGTACAAAACCAATAATACAAACTTTGCGATTCTGGTATCCAAGAACTTTACCAAGCCCTTTAAGACACCGATTGAATACGGAAAACATATTTCACAGTTAAGCAATATGCTGTGTGACGGAAGAATTATGGTACAGACCTTTGGAGATTTTCAGAGAGGAAGACGTACCACAGAAGAGCGCTTATGCCGCAATAATATTATTCCAACCTTAAAGGATGCGGTCCCTGGCGATCTATCTCTGGTATTTCCTCACAGAATTATGGTTGACATTAAGGAAATGCTGCTGGCTCTTGATAAGGTTACACCTGGTATCGCCAGCGACGAGACTCTTCTCTACGGCGTAGAAGTTAAATTCTACTCCAATAAAGTTGTTGTTAACAGTGATTTCGAGACCAGTGTACTTGGACTGCGTGCCATAGGAGACGGTGCTTCTGTAACAAGAGGACTTCAGCAGGCCTCTGCCAACGGCATCAGCGTTGCCAGAAGTATTTTAAACAATTTAAATTAAACAGCAAAAAACATGGGACCGGTTATCTCCAATCCCATGTTTTTTATTTTTCCTGATGAATGGCTGAAACAAGTCCCAGCTTTTTCATAGCATAGGCCACTCCGTCGTCTTCCACATTTTTTGTATAGAAGGTGGCGTAAGGCTCTAATTCTACGCTGTGGTGCCCCATAAGAATACAGTTCTTTGCATATTCAAACATGGACAAATCGTTGGTGCTATCACCGAATACATATGTATCGGCAAGATCCACTCCATAATGCTTCAGCACTTCCTCAATGGCAGTGGCCTTGGAGTGCCCAGTCGGAACACATTCGTAAAATCCGCCGCCCCGGTTAATAATGTCAAAATCCAGTCCCAGTTCCCGGGCAAATCCCTTCATATCACTTTGTTCATCTTCCATAACGCAGAATTTATCAAAGTCATAACAGTCTTCATCCCAGCCATAAGGGGAGCAGTTTCCCTCTAAAGCTACGTGGTCCTTCATGATTCTGACCTTATCGATCCGTGATACCTCTTTATTAAAATAGCAGCTTTCTGTTCCCTCTAAGATCCCGTCAAGACCGTATTTCATAATCATTTTTTTTATTTTAATGCCCGTTTCATGAGGAATTGAGGCGGAGTAGATCACTTCTTCCCCCGCCACAATCCGAGTCCCGCATCCACAGCAATAGCCATCTACCTCCAGGAGAGACCGAATGGGTCCTGTCAGGCAGTAGGTACGTCCGGAATTAATAAATACCAGATGTCCTGCCTCTCTTGCCTGTTTAACGGCCTGCTTTGCGCTTTCCGGCACATTCCGGTTAATTTCCGAAAAAAGCGTACCATCAATATCAAAAAACAGGGCTTTCCTCTTTTCGGTCATCGGTCACCTCGAAAACAGATGGTACCGGTGGTTTCATCCATACTTTCCACAATTGCCAGGGATTCTACACGAATCCCTTCCGAACGAAGATGGTCTCCGCCAGGCTGAAATCCCTTTTCAATGACAATTCCGGCTCCTACCAGCTCAGCACCGGAGTCTCTTACAATTGCTGCAAGTCCCTCTAACGCTTTGCCGTTGGCTAAGAAATCATCGATGAGAAGAACCTTGTCCCCAGCGCCTAAAAACTCCCTGGACACCATAACATCATAGGTTCTTCCATGAGTAAAGGATTCTACCTGTGTAGTATAAACATCCCCGGCAATATTCTTAGTCTTGGACTTTTTGGCAAATACGACTGGAACATCAAAATACTGAGCCACAATACAGGCAATACCGATACCGGAGGCCTCGATGGTCAGGATTTTGTTTACTTCTTCATCTGCAAATCGTCTCTTAAACTCTTTTCCGATCTCCACGAACAGGCTAATATCCATCTGGTGATTTAAAAAGCTATCTACTTTCAGTACGTCACCGGACTTGATCTTTCCGTCCTTCCGTATTCTGTCCTTTAAAAGCTGCATAAAGGTTCCCCCTATGGTATGTGATTTATTCTGTTATCTTAGCGTTTTCTTTCAAGAAATCCAGTACCTTATTGCTGATGATATAATCATCTACTTCATACTGTCCAGCAGCCTTGATCATGCTGTCTACATCTTCATAGCCCATCTTAACGGCTACATCCTTGCGGTCGTCATCACTTACTGTGATTCCCTCTTTTTCAGCGATTGCATTTAATACCAGTCTCTGTTTTACGATTCCTTCCGCCTGAGTCTTCACTGTGTTTCTGAAATCTTCTTCCTTCATTCCTGTAAAGGCAGTGATAAATGATGCAAAATCCATACCGTAAGTTGCTGCCTGATTGGTATATCTTGCAACTACATTCTCAACATTGGCATCAATGGCTTCCTGATTCGCCTCAACAGTAGAATTTGCTAAAACAGCATCGTAAATATCGCTTTTTACAGTCTGGTCAGCCTGATCATTCTTATTCTGAAGAAGTGTTGTCTTTTTGTCTTCTTTGTATTCGTCAACGGTCTTGAACTTTGTATTCTCCTGAACAAATGCATCATTTAATTCCGGAGTCTGCTTTTCTTTAATTGTATTGACAGTTACCTCAAATACAACAGGTTTTCCAGCCAGATCTTTGTTGTTGTATTCCTGTGGGAAAGTAAGGTCCAAAGAGAGCTTGTCTCCCTTTTTTGCGCCGATGATTCCTTCTTCAAAACCAGGAATAAACTGATTGGCTCCAATGGTTAAATCATATCCCTGAGCAGTGCCGCCGTCAAATGCTGCGCCATCTTTTTTCCCTACAAAATCGATGTTTACAACATCGCCGGACTGTACCGCACGATCTACCTCAGCATCTTTTTCATGAGCTGCCAGATCGCTCTGGATTGCTTGCTGCACTTCTTCGTCTGTCACTTCCACAGCGCCTCTTTTTGCTTCAATGCCTTTGTAATTTCCAAGCTTAATGGTTCCGTTATCCACTTTTGATAAATCTACAGTCGGCGCAGTTTCCTGTGCAGAGGATTCGGTAGCTTCTGTAGCTACTGTTGTTTCAGGTGCTGCTGTCGTTTCAGCTACCGGTTTTTTGGAACAGCCGGTCATAATTGCGGCGGCAACAAGACCGCACATACATACATTTAAAAATTTTCTCATAATTAAATCCTTTTTCCTTCTAAAATTATATATCATATTCGAACCGCTTCTTGTCAGTTATACCATATCAGGCACAGTAAAAAAAGCACTTTCCGGAAATTAACAAAAATTTCAATATTCCGTAATTATTTGTAAAATGCCTGGAATGCCTTATATGTATTATAAACATCCAGTTTGGAAGAAAGTTCGAACGGGGAATGCATGGAGAGGATCGGTACTCCTAAGTCCACAACGTCTACATCCATCGCAGCTACATACTTGGCGATGGTTCCGCCGCCGCCCTGATCCACTGCTCCCAGTTCACCGATCTGCCAGTATACGCCTTCCTTCTCCATCATGGCAATTACCTTTGCCATAAGCTCCGCGCTTGCATCATTGGAACCCGCTTTTCCTCTGACACCGGTATACTTTGTCAGAACACAGCCTTTATTTAAATAGCAGGAATTACGCTCTTCGTAAACAGACGCAAAAGTAGGATCATAAGCAGCATTCACATCGGAAGATAGGCACACGGAATTGCGCAGTACCGTTCTGACATTTGCATGAGCCAGATCAGCCAGATCTTCAATATAATGGAGCACAAACTGTGAGTTTAATCCGGTATTGCCGTCAGAACCGATCTCTTCTTTATCTGCCAGTATGGTCACTGTGGTATATTCCGGCTTCACTGCATCTATTTCTGCCATAAGAGCGGTATAGGCACATACCCTGTCATCCTGTCCGTATGCACCGATGATGCTTCGGTCAAGACCTACATCACTGGCTTTCTGTGCCGGTACCATCTCGATCTCAGCGCGTAAAAAGTCTGCTTCCGTAATTCCAAAACGGTCATTCAAAAGCTTAAGCGCCATGAGTTTTACCGGTTCTTTTATTTCAGCTTCATCATTAAATGGAAGAGATCCGATCACAACATTCAGCTCTTCTCCCTTCAGTCCGTCCCTGAGTTTTCTCTCGTTCTGCTCCGCTGCCAGGTGGGGAAGTAAATCTGTGACGCAGAATACAGGATCGCCTTCTTTTTCACCGATGTTTACCTCAATGATTTCTCCGCTTTTCTTAATAATTACGCCATGCATCGATAATGGAGTGGTTGCCCACTGGTATTTGCGGATTCCACCATAATAGTGAGTTTTAAAATACGCCAGATCGTTCTTCTCATAAACAGGATTTGGTTTTAAATCAAGTCTTGGGGAATCGATATGGGCGCCGTTGATGCGAAGTCCCTTCTCAAGTGACTCTGTTCCGAAGGTAGTTGCAAGAATTGCCTTTCCTCTGTTCACCTGGTATACTTTGTCTCCCGGGCGGTAGCTCTTTGTGCCATCAAAAGGTACATAGCCCTGCATCTCCAGCATAGCCACAGCTTCTCTTACACACTCCCGTTCTGTCTTACCGTTGTCAAGAAATCTCTTATATCCCTGGCAAAATATCTCTGCCTCTTTCGTCTGATCCGGTGCTTCTTTTCCAATGTGGGGAAATTTAAATGTCAATTCATCCTGAAGCTTTTGTCCAATTGTTTTATCCATGGTAAATAATCCTCCGTTGTTCTTAGGGCTCTGCCCTGTTGTTAAGTCGTTGCCGGACAAATCATCTCGCTGTCTAATACTAGCGTAAATGGTCCGTCGTTTAATAATGAAACCTTCATATCTGCACCGAAAATGCTGGTCTGCACCCGCTTTGTAAAAGTGCCAAAACGAGCTGCTGCGTATTCGTAAAGATCGTTGGCAAGCTGAGGGGAACCGGCACCGGCAAAGCTGGGCCTGTTTCCTTTTCTGCAATCTGCGTAAAGTGTAAACTGACTTACGACCAGAATCTCCCCCTCCACCTGGGATAGGGATAAATTAGTCTTCCCGTTTTCATCGGGGAAAACTCTGAGTTTGCATATTTTGTCCACCATCTTATCCGCAATCTCTTCTGTATCTGTATCAGAAACTCCTAACAGAAGCAGAAAGCCTTTCCCAATCGAGCCGGTCTCCTGTCCATCTACGGTGACTGTAGCATGAGCAACCCGCTGTAATACAATTCTCATGTGTGCTCTCCTGTCTATTTTAATACCAGCTGCAGATATTCCAGCAGACTTTCTGTAGCTGCCTCACGGTAAATGATCTCCCGCGCAAGAATAGGGTAATCTGTAATGATATTGTCCACCCCCAGCATCTTCATGCGTTCCATCTCACTTTTCCCGTTTACTGTCCATGCGTGAACTGCCTTGCCCTTTTTATGGGCCGCCTCTACCAGCCGTTCGTTGATGAAGCTGGAGCGAAGACTAATAAAATCGATGGAATCACTGGAATAAAAGTCCCCATACGCCGCAGAAATGATATATCCGGTCCGGATCTGGGGATCCTCCTTTTTGATTCTGACCAGATAAGAGAACCGGGTGGACGTCACCACGCACTGTTCTTCCATCTGATACTCTTCTATCAGCCGCATCACCTTATCCGGCAGATCGCTGTCCTCTCCCATGTTTTTAATCTCAATATTTAAATTGATCTTCCCTTTGCAGTATTCCATGGCTTCCTTTAGAGTTGGAACATATTCCCCGTCATATTTATCAGAAAACCAGGAGCCTACATCAAGCTTTTTTAAATCGTCGTAATCATAAGAGCCTATGGTGCGGTTAATTCCAGCAACCCGGTTTAACGTATAATCATGTCCCAGCACCACAATCCCGTCCCTTGTCTCCTGCACGTCAATCTCTGCGTAATCAGCCAGATCATCCACTGCCTTATGAAGCGCTGCCATGGTATTCTCCGGCGCTTCGTTGGAACTGCCCCGGTGTGCCGTGATCTGGATCTCACTAAGCATATCTCCGGTAATGACAGATCCATTCCTTAAAACATAAAAGAGTGACAACAGGCAGAGTGCTGTTGCGGCTGCCATGATAATCCCGGCTGCCTTCCGGTTACCAAAGGGTTTCCCCTCATAACCAATGGCTGCTGCCTTTCTTGAAATCCTGCTGTTAAACCGAAAATACTGAACACTGACTGCGCCGTATTTGCCCACAGCCAGAAGCATGCTGGAAAAGAAAATAAGTACCAGCTCGATCCAGTCACAGGCTGCCGGGAGCACAGCAAGAGCCAGACGGTTATCCGTAAATAAGGTGACAGCAACAGCGGTAAGCAGCACGCAAAACCCATAGAGTACCCAGAGTGCAAGAATAGCAAGCCCATAGTAACAAAACATCAGGGGCAGAACCTCAAATATTCTCCGTCTCAAAAGCCACCAGCTTTTTAAATAGCCGTCCCGAAACTGCTTCTGCTCTACCATACAGGTATGAAATGCATAAAGTCCCGGAAGTACAAAAATCATGAGCCCAAGGATCGCTGCTGCCAGAACCAATCGCCCCACTGACTGGCTCAAAATTTCAGTGGTAACAAAATTAATAGGTTTTACATGGGTAAATACTCTGTAAATCAGATACAGGTTGGCAATAAAGTAATCTGCCAGAACCAAAAGTCCCAGCTGCCAGTTTTTCCGGCGTATCTCATCAAGAAGTTTTGATAAACCGCCTGCCAGAATCTGCCACAAACTGAGTTTCCTGAAATAAAAAGCCCCCTGATACAATGTAATTAAACAGCCCGCTTCCAGCAGCAGCGCTAAAATACCAAAAATCAGTAGAGCTGCAATGATCACGACTGTCCATGGTTTTATCAGAAATGAACCGATGTTTGACGCGGTTAAATAGCTGTAATCCGCCATTTTAAGCGCAAACTTAAGACCTGCATTTAAAGCAAGCAGATACAAAGGAGCTGTGATCAGACGAAACAGCAGCGTGAAGATTAAACCATTCCTCTGATTATATTTCATTCTTCCTCTGCCTTACTGTCTTTGCCGTCCGGTATGGGTTTTTGTGCTTCACTCAATTCCAGAATGGCCTGATTCAAAGAAAACATCTTCTTATCAAGCATGTTAACCACATCTGCACAGGCTTTTAACTCCTGCTGAAGATATGCCGGCGCATTGCCTTCAAATTTGTAATAAATCTTATGCTCCAGACTTGCCCAGAAATCCATGGCAACCGTTCTGATCTGAACCTCCACTTTGGTGTCAACCGGTCCATCGGTGAGATAGATGGGGATGGTCACCACCATGTGATAGCTCTTATATCCATTGGGCTTTGGATTCTCGATATAATCCTTTACATAAACAACTGTTACATCACTTTGCTTTGTTATCATCTCCGCAATTTGGTAAATATCTGAAGTAAACGAGCAGATAATCCGTATTCCTGCAATATCGTTTAACTTTTCCACCATATTATCAATGGTCACATCGTATCCGTACCGTTTTAATTTTTTAACAATACTGTCCGGTGTCTTAAGCCTTGACTTGATGTGCTCAATGGGGTTGTAATTATAGATATGCACAAACTCATTATTGAGTATCTCTATTTTTGTATTGATTTCCCTTAATGCCGAGTCATACAAAAATATGACGGATTTCCACTGGTCAACCTGATCAAATGATTTGGGAATATTCATTCCACATTCCCCCTCTCCCTGGTAACCTGTCTCAGTCAGTGAGACAGGGGCAGCCCAAAAGACAGCCCCTGCTACTCTTTAAACAGTATACCATAGAAACCCGATATTTTATATCGTTTTTGCCCAGTTTCTAAAATTTTAATCCTTTTAAAAGATTGGAAAGTCCCGTTGAAACGCTGCCCTCTTCTTTGTAATCAAAGATCTCTACTGCCGCTTCCTCATCGGCTTCCACTGCCTTCATGCTCAAGCTGATCTTATTATCTGCAGTTGAGATAATTTTAACCTTCACCGTCTGGCCTTCATTTAAAACCGCACCCGGATGTTTGATTCTCTGACTGCTGATCTGTGAAATGTGAAGAAGACCGGAAAGACCGTTTTCCAGACTAATAAAAGCTCCGTAATCCTTTATGGTATCAACCGTTCCTTCCATAACCGCTCCAACCTGGCATTTTGCAATTTTTACGCTATTTTCTTCTTTTTGTTTTAATAATGCAGGTTCCTTTCCGGACAGTACCAGCTTCCGGTTCTCTTCATCTGCAGTGATAACTGTAACATCAATGGTCCTTCCGCTAAAATCTTCCAGATTTTCAACATACTCTGCAGCCAGCTTGGAAGCTGGTATAAATCCGCGGATTCCTTCCAGATTAACCACAACGCCGCCTTTTACAATCTCTGTAACCTTTACCTTTATGATGGTGCGCTCTTCCATCATGGTCTTTAACTTCTCCCACGCTGCCTGATCATTTTGAAGTTTTCTGGAAAGTACGATATTGCCTTCCCCATCATCGGTC
The DNA here is from genome assembly GCA_029256305.1 of Lacrimispora sp. Taxonomy (GTDB): domain Bacteria; phylum Bacillota; class Clostridia; order Lachnospirales; family Lachnospiraceae; genus Lacrimispora. The sequence continues at coordinate 19,899 of JAQSYE010000157.1, forward strand.
TTAATTACGGTTGCGATGATTTCGTCTCCCATATGAATGTCCAGAAGAGGGTTATATTCAGGATCGCTGCTTAACTCTTCTTTGTTAATGATCCCTTCTGCATAATATTTCAAATCCAGAAAAACCTGGTCCTCACTAACACGGATTACGGTTCCGGTTATTGTATCACCTTCTCTGACTCGTTTAAAGGATGCCTCCAGCTCTGCGGCATAATCATCCATGGTTTCCACATGCTCCGTTAAAACGGCATCTGTTTTCATCTCTTCTTCCATAACAGTTCCTCCATTCATAAAATACCTTATTTCAGGTATAATCTAAGTATATATTTAACACATCCCGCCCGATATTTCTATAGTTTTCTCAGGAAAAATATGTTATATTCTAAGAAATATACATACCTGTCGGAATCAGATGATCCGGCTTTGTAATAGAAAGGAAAAACATGATGAAGGACATAATGGACCTGCATACACACACCTTGGTCAGCGGACACGCATACAGCACCTTATATGAGATGGCAAGATCCGCCTCAGAAAAAGGGCTGACTCTCATGGGTTCCACCGACCATGCACCAAAAATGCCAGGAACATGCAACGAATTTTATTTTATTAATTTTAAAGTGATCCCACGCACACTCTTTGGAATTCATATTCTTATGGGAGCTGAGCTAAATATACTGGACTATACCGGCCGGATCGACTTAAGAGAAAGCCTTTTGGAGAATCTGGACTACGCCATAGCAAGCTTACATGAACCCTGTTATAAGAACGGAACGACCGCCCAGAATACAAGTGCCTTAGTAGGTGCTATAGAAAATCCATATGTAAAAATTATAGGCCACCCGGATGACAGCCGCTTTCCAGTGGATTACGATACTCTCGTCTCCGCTGCAGCAGAAAACCATACCCTTTTGGAAGTCAACTCCAGCTCTCTCCACCCATTAAGTGCAAGAAAGAATGCCAGGGAGAACTATGGCGTGATGCTGGATTTATGCCGCCATTACGGAGCATCAATTATTATAAACAGTGATGCCCACATTGAGGCTGATGTTGGAAATCACGCCCGCGCATTGGATCTTCTTGATGAGCTTTCATTTCCAGAGGCGCTGGTTGTAAACAGCTCGATTGACCGTCTGCTCCCTTATATACCGAAGCTGGAGGCTTATTTATGATTAACTTCCTGAACCTTGAATATTTCCTGTCTGTTGCGGAAGAATTAAATATTACCAGGGCCGCAAAGCGGCTCTATATCTCCCAGCAGTCATTAAGCAACCATATTTCTAATATGGAAAAAGAATTTGATGTTCAGCTTTTTAACCGTACCATGCCTTTGACACTGACCTATGCGGGCCGGGCTTTAAAGATCCGGGCCAAGGAACTTCTGGATTTAAAGGATGAGACGTACCGCCAGTTGGCAGACATTAAGGATTTTACCATTGGACAGCTTTCCATTGGAGTATCCCATACCAGGGGGCGCTTTCTTCTTCCTGTCATACTTCCCGCCTTCCAGGAGAAGTTTCCCAACATCGAGCTTCATCTGGTAGAAGGAAATTCTTCTGAGCTAAGCAACGCTCTGATACACGGAGAGATTGATCTTATGATTGACCTGCTTCCATTTAAAGCAGAGAATGTAGAAACGGTTCCCATCTGCGAAGAAGAAATCCTTCTTGTTGTTCCGGATCAGATTTTAGACCGCTATTTTCCAGGCAGGCAGGAAGCAGTTAAAAAGGAACTGGAAACCAATGCAGATGTTACACTGTTAAAGGATTGTCCATATCTGCTCATTAATAAGGGGAACCGGGTGCGCACCATAGCCGATGAAATATTTGAAGAAGCCCAGCTTACACCCAACATTCTTTTGGAGACGGAAAATATTGAAACGGTTCTGGCCCTTGCATCAAAGGGTATGGGCATCACCTTTTATCCTAAGATGTTTATGTCAGGAAACCAGGACAGCGCTGGTACCATTATGAAAAAGGCCGGCTTAAATTACTTCTCATTAAATTACATGCGAAGCCATGGCATCCTTGCGTTTGGATGTCACAAAGGCAGATATTTATCCCAGGCTACAGAGGAATTTATCCGCATTGCAAGAGAAAATATATAGATTTTAACTGCAGATTGACAAACGGAGCATAATCTTATATTATTTAATAGTAACAATTACTACTACAATTATTATTATCAGAAAAGGAGCGGCCATGAAAACATTAAAGTATAGCCGTCAACGGGAATCTATTAAGACCTGCTTAATGGCGAGACACGATCATCCTACTGCCGACGCCTTATACACATCGATTCGCGAAGAATTTCCCAATATCAGCCTTGGTACCGTTTATCGGAATTTAAACCTTCTGGTGGAGCTGGGCGAAATTCAGAAGCTGACCTGTGGAGACGGCGCCGATCACTTTGATGCGGATACATCACCGCATTATCATTTTGTATGCAGGAATTGCGGGCATGTGTATGATCTGCCTATGGATCCAATGGACAGCATTAATCAACTGGCTCAAAAACATGCGGAGGGCCAGGTAGAGAGTCACACGATTTATTTTTACGGCACTTGTAATGATTGTTTGGGAAATAATTGAGAAATACTCTTGACATAAGACAAAACTTATGGTAATTTAATATCAGTAATCATTATTGTTATTGATTGCCACAACTAAATAAATAAAAAATTAAAATATAAGGAGACATGAGATCATGAAAAAATGGGTTTGTACAGTATGCGGTTATGTTCACGAGGGAGACACAGCTCCAGAATTCTGTCCAGTATGTAAAGTTGGTTCCGAGAAATTTAAATTACAGGACGAAGATATGTCCTGGGCCTGCGAGCATGAGATAGGTGTTGCTCAGGGTTCTCCAGAAGATATCATGAAGGATTTAAGAGCAAACTTTGAAGGTGAATGTTCAGAAGTTGGTATGTATCTCGCTATGTCCAGAGCTGCTCACAGAGAAGGATATCCGGAAATCGGCTTATATTATGAAAAGGCTGCTTTCGAAGAAGCTGAGCATGCTTCCAAGTTTGCTGAATTATTAGGCGAATGTGTATCTGCCAGCACGAAGAAAAATCTGGAATTAAGAGTAGCAGCTGAAAACGGCGCAACAGCAGGCAAATTTGATCTTGCAAAGCGCGCAAAAGCATTAAACTTAGACGCAATTCATGATACCGTACATGAGATGGCTAAGGATGAAGCACGCCACGGAAAAGCATTCAAAGGCTTACTGGAAAGATACTTCGGCTAAATACATTTTCAAATAGGAGGGTTTTTACGATGTCTAAATATGCGGGTACAAAAACGGAACAGAATTTAAAAGATGCGTTTGCAGGCGAGTCCATGGCCAGAAATAAATATACTTTTTATGCGTCTACTGCAAAAAAAGCTGGATATGAGCAGATGGCTGCTTTGTATCTGGAAACTGCAGATCAGGAGAAGGAACATGCCAAGATGTGGTTTAAAGAACTGCACGGCATCGGTACTCCGGCAGAAAACCTTGTAGATGCTGCAGAAGGTGAAAACTACGAGTGGACGGATATGTATAAAAGAATGGCTGACGAAGCCAGATCTGAAGGGTTCACAGAGCTTGCACTGAAGTTTGAATTTGTAGCTAAGGTAGAAGCTGCTCATGAAAAGAGATATTTAAAACTGTTGGACAGCTTAAAGAATGATAAAACCTTTAAGGGCGACGCTCCTCTTGGTTGGAAGTGCCGCAATTGCGGTTACATCCATGAAGGTGTGGATGCTCCTGAGATTTGTCCGGCATGCGCTCATCCAAAAGCCTATTTTGAAAGAAAATCTGAAAATTACTAAAGCACTGCCGTAAACTCTCCGTTATTGGCAGGAACAGGGCAGAAGCCAAAAGATATTTAATTCTTTTGATTTCTGCCCCGTTTTTTATTTCCTAATCGCTTATAATTTCCTCTTTTACGGCTTCTTTGGCAAGCCCGTCATAAAGCTTTGCCTGTATCATATCTCCCGAAAGCTCATAACATCTGGCTAGCTTAAGCAGGGGAAGTTCCCTGGAATAGCGGATATTCAGTTCACATTCTGTTTCATAAGCTGCATTATAATACCAGATCACAGCCTCCTGCAAATCTCCGACCTCCATAAAATACTCCCCAACGTCATAACAAACCTCTGCACTTGCTTTCCCGCAGGCAACATTTTTCAGGGCATTTTTTAAGATCTGGGTTCCATCCTGTTTGATCCGACCGCATCTTGTCAGAACGCACTGAATGATTTTTAACTCTTCCTCTGTCCTGTCCTCTGTCAGAAGACCCTTAAAATAATCTTCTGCATCTAGAAAATCCTGATCTTCTCCGCAAATAAACAGTTCTCTGGCGTACATGGAGCGGAGCTTCTTTGAAAGAGAAATTTCCTTTTTGATCAACTTTTTAAATATGCCAAAATCACGATTGGAATGATTTCCTTCCGGCATATGTATGATTTCAATTTCACTGTCAAATATGACCGGTTCTAAACGGACTGTCTCATGAACGGGATCCGTCCACTCAAACCTCCGGTTTCTTTTAAATAATTTAGGACGATACTCAGTATCAAAGTTATAAGTTGTATTAAACTGAAGCTGATTGGTATATTTCATCTGAACAATTTCTATTTCAGGCAGTATACACTGCTTTAGATCCATAAACCGTTTTCTGTTTTCCTCGTCAATTACCTCATCGGCATCTGCCACATAGATATAGTCCATCTCTGCTTTTCCAAAAGAAAAATTTCTTGCAGCTGCGAAATCATCCACCCAGGTAAAGTCAAAGATTTTGCACCCGAACTGTTTCCCGATCTCCTTTGTTCTATCTGCCGATCCGGTATCTACAAGAACAATCTCATCAACCAGATCCTTCAGACTTAAAAGACAGCGGGCCAATACATTTTCTTCATTTTTTACAATCAGACATGCACTGACAGTAATCATCGTTTTTGTACCTCATCTCTTTCTTTTTCTTAAAAATAGGATAGTATCAGTTCAGACGCAACGCGGTACCTTTCCTGTTCATTCCCCGTTTTTATATATTTTATCACTTTTATCAGCTTTGTACAGCAGGATTGTTTTTTTCCAGGCAGAGAAAAAGTGCACAACAGCAGATATGCAATTGTACACTTTTAAAAGTCTCTGAGCTTATTCTATTATATTACACGATTTTTAATGGAACCAATTTCTTCAATGATACACTCCACTTCATCCCCTTCAGACAGAAATGCAGGCGGATTAAAGCCCATTCCAACTCCCTTAGGAGTTCCAGTGGAAATAATGGTTCCGGCCTTCAGCGTCATTCCTTTTGACAGTTCACTGATAATGTGATCAAGTTGGAATATCATCAGACGTGTATTGCTGTCCTGCCTCAGTTCTCCGTTAACCTTGCACTGAATGGAAAGTTCTGGCGGGTAGGAAATGGAATTGGTTGTAAGAATACAAGGGCCCATGGGCGTGAACCCGTCCAGGCTCTTTCCAAAATACCACTGCTTGTGGGCTGTCTGTATGTTGCGTGCGCTCACATCGTTGATGATGGTATAACCAAATATATAATCTGCTGCATTCTCTGCAGGCACATCTTTCGCATCTTTTCCGATTATAACAGCTAACTCGGCTTCATAATCCAGACTGTCCACCATATCACTATGACTTAATATGTCACCATAAGGAGCAACTGCTTCGTTCACTCTCTTTGAGAAGTAGACTGCATAGTTTCTTTCTCCGTCAAACGCCTCTTTTTTATAGCGCGCTGACTCCTCCGCATGTTCCATGTAATTAAGACCCAGACAGATAATATCCTGATCTGGTGTCAGAATCGGAGCCAGGAGGGTAACTTCTTTCATCATAGCCGCTCCTACGATGTTGCTGTTGTAAGGATCCAGCCCAGATGCATGTTCAAGCAAGTCCTGTTCTGACTGGCTCAGTCCCTTTACAACTTCTAGCATCTCTCTGTATTCCATACCGAAAGCCTTAAGAGGGAAAACCCACATTCCGTCCTTGCTCACGACTCCGATATCTCTTCTACGGTCAACCTCGTAAGTAACTAATTTCATAAAATCCTCCTTTTACATGAACCATAACTCTTCCCTGGTAGTAGAGATCGCATCTGCTCCTGCATTAAAAGCAGCCATGATATCCTTCTTGTCCGATATGAGTCCTCCGGCAATAATGGGGATATTAGTGTATTTGCGGATCTCTTCCAGTGCTTTGGGCATTACTCCTGGCATAATTTCAACCATATCCGGATGGAAGGTGTCAATCTGCTTTTTTGTCGTACTCATGGCAAGGGAATCGATGATAAACGTTCTCTGAATTCCGAACAATCCAAGTTCCACAGCGCGCTTTACAAGAAGCGGCTTCGTACTGATGATACCATCAGCAAACGTATTTTCCTTGATAAAATCCACCACGATCTCTTTTGAATTGAGACCATGGGTCAGATCTGCATGTACCATAGCGTACTTTCCATGTTCTTTTATCTGCCGTACTATATTTCCGATGTTTAAAATACTTCCGTACAGAACAAATACGACCTGGCACTCCGACTCAAAACTCCGTTTCAGCCCGCCTTCATCCTTTACTGCCGCAATCACCGGAGATGCCTCCAGCAGCTCAATTGCTTTCATTTTTATCCCTCCGCACCCAAAAAAACTATGGATCTTGTTCTACTTTATCAATCCTTACCATTACCGTCAAGAAAATTCGTCCTCTTTCTTTATTTTCTTTCAAAACTAAAGTCTCTTTCCAGTTTTTCCT
>JAQSYE010000158.1 GCA_029256305.1 Lacrimispora sp.
CCGGAATCATGGCGAGACCTGTTTTCATTTTTACCGAGACCTGATCCCTGTTAAGTAATACCAGCACTTCCCATGCAGATATACTGACTGCCATTACAGCTAAAAACAGATAAAATAAAACGGAAGCGGCCGACGGATAAACTCTCCAGATGCCTATAAAACAAAATACCATAAGAATAATGCTGACGGCAATTTCTGCTGCAGCTGAAATCTTTTTGTGATCTTCTTCTTTCAGCAGTTCCTGGACAACCGGTATTAATAATGCAATCACTGCAAAAACCATGGTTAATGGAATCATTTTCCCCATTACAGGAACTAAAAAAACGCCCAGTATTCCCGCATGAATTAATGATGCAGCCCCTCCGCATACCATCGTCACTCTACCGCTGGTATCATCAAAAAGTAAATTGGAAACCACAGAAGTGATAAGCAGTATTAAAGCAAAACAATTCCATATCCAGAATAAAAAGAATCTTATTTTTATACCTACATCCAGGTCTGGAATACTTCCCGCAAGTCCGGCAGCCGATATTAAATTCCAGCCGGATAAATGCATCTTTACATCCGGAAGGAGCTGGCTAATAAAGCCTCCCGCAAAACCGTTGTCAAGCCCAAGTATGGATCGAATGGCATCCATATTAATTGATATAAAGGCACCTCCGTAACACAGAAATGCCGCCGCTGAGAAAAGCAAGGCAAATATCCGTTTTTTCTCTTTCATCTTCTTTCCCCTCTTCTATGTAAAAGTAAGTAACTTTAGTTCTCCCAGCTAAAATCAGGTCCGCAAAATGGTACAAACTTCAGCTGCGTTTTTCCGATCTGAACTACATCACCATATTTTAATTCCATATTTTCCAATACTACATCCTCATTTAAATAGAATAACTCTCTTGATTCACCTGGCTGCGCAATAAATCTCCTACCTTTAGGCTCAAATGTTATAATTGCATGCCGTTCTCTGGAGACACTGTTATCTCCTTCCAGTATGACATCCATCGCGGAAGATCGTCCGATAAAATTTTTACCCGTTTTTAACTCGTAACCTTTTCCCTTTGCATTCCCATCAATACAAACAAGCCAGCCAACCAGAGGCTCTTTACCTTGAACATTTCCATAAAAACTGACCGTTTTCATATCATCGTCATCTACAGGTGCCTTGGAAGCGGAAACCGCCTGTACCGCCTGTACTAAAGTAACCGTTCCTGAATTGCCTCCCGATACCTGATCACGTTTTACGTCTGTTTTTTCATAGCCACTTCCCATAGCTTCCATGTTAACTGTTACATCATCGTCTGCTGCTGAATTTTTATTACAATGTGGGCACTGGCTATATTTATCCCCATCATAAAAGTGTCCGTTGCTGCATTTTTTTAAGTCCATTGTTAGAACCTCCTGGTTATTTTTTTATTTTAAATTTAATAATATCACAACAGTAATCAGTAATATAAAAAACAGACCGAGCCCCCTGAATATCAGTTTTTTCAATCCATCTCTTTTCTTAGAAACCTTGAAAGGTATTTCATCCCCCCATAACTGACAGCAAAAATTTTCTACTGATTCCGGTCTCAACTCCGGATTATGATTGACAGAACACATCAGTATATGAGCAATTCTGCTGGTACAGTTTTTTGAGAGAAGATGCCCCTTTTTCTCCTCTGTATAATTTTCCCAATCTCGCCTACCTGTAAGCACAGTTCCTGCTAAAACTGCCAGTCCATAGACATCTGATCTTTCGCTCGGATGCCCCAGCCTTTCTCTGCCAGCCTTTTGTTCTCCGCATAAGTATCTTGACACATTGAAACAACCCAGTTTAAATTCGTTTTCGCCAACCACGTAACAACAATCCGGTGATATCTCACCGTGGTATACCTGGCAGGAGTGGGCAGCCTTTAATGTTTCCGCCAGTTCTTTTAGGAGCAAGAGCGTCTGCTTCTCATTCATACGCCCTTTTTCTTTAAGAATTTTCCCCAGTGTAATTTCACCTGGATATTCCATAGTCATATAGGCAGTATTATTTTCTTCAAACACGCTTAATATGTTCAGTAAGTTTCTACTGTTATCAAGGGTTATCAGCTTTAATCCATCTTGAAAAAATGCATGTTTTCCCACTTCAAAAAGCTCTGATTTAGAGTCATAAACTCTCAAATTCATATCAGCATCTCTTGTTGCACAATATTGCGGGAAAAATTCCTGGATCAAAATCTTTCTGGAAAACATTGCATCCCAGCCAATATAAAGAAGGTCTGATTCCCTTTCATTACGGCAAGTTCCTACAATATATCTTCCCTGAAGAATGATTCCCGGTTCCAGCCACATTCCCTTATCAGTATCGTTTATGTAATTGCACAACGGGCAGCAGTCTGCCTCTTCTTCATACTCCTCCATACAATTAAAGCAACGTTTCATGCTTATGCTCCTTATGCCCTCAATAAGAAAATATTATTTGTACTGCCGAGCTGAATGGTTGTGCCCGGCTTCAAAATTACAGAAATTTCTGTTTGAATTTTCTGTCCATTATCAAGATAGACGCCGTTTTTTGAGTAATCTGTAATATAAAAACATCTTTTAAATGTATCATAAGTAATTTCACAGTGTTTTCTGCTGATTGCCTTTTCGGATATAACCAGACTGCATAATGATTCATCCCTGCCAACTGTAATTTTATCACCCGTTTGAACTTCTATTACCGCCCCTTTATACACTCCGGAAAGTACCTCAATCTTACCTGATGTCAAATCTACCGTCACATCATCATCAGCCTCAGGACTTATGAGTTCACCCGCTACAGGCTCCAGAATTCCGTCAATCTTTCTATATTCATTCTGATTACTGACGACTGGATCCGTTTTTCTATCAGGAAGAACCTGATCCTTTACAGCATTGCTTTGCGTAACTTCCCGGTAGTAACCATTTGCTGCAAGCCAGTTAATATACATACCATTATAACAAAACAATAAAATCAGGCGGGCAATTCCCAATGAGAACAGTTCTACAAAAAACGTTAAAAAGAAACCACCGATATGCCCTCTAAATAATGGAACGAAAGGTCCAAAAAACAGATATGTAAATGAAAAGCCGCGTTTAACACTAATTCTTCTTCCTGTAGCGTTTTGTATCATATAAAAACGCTCTCCCTTTATTAAGATTCCAGTTAGAAGAAGCAGTAAAAAAAGTACCAGTAAAAGCAACAGTATTCCTAAAGTCATTCTGCTGTCCAATTGTGTTTCCCCCCTTCTTTCAATTAAACGGATTAACGTGAATCTTTTGATAATTGTCTCAAACAAATTGTGCTGGCAATCAGGAAAATTAAAGTCATACCCGAAAGTATGGCAAAACTGTTAATCAGATGCTGACCTGTCGCCTCAAAAAGTTCCTCCGCTTTATGCTCTATCATTGGATAATCCGCCTGCATTTTAAGCGGCAGTTCATTTAAACCTGTAATGCTGCCCAGTGCCTCGACTGCCCATCTGCTCACAGTAAAAGCTGAGATGGCCTTACCAATCCCTGTAAGCTTAAACAGGATACCAGAAAAGAGGAGTTGGATAATTAATAAAAATGGTGCAGCCACCATGGCTTTATCACCTGATCTGGCATTTGCGGATACCAGAAAACCCATTCCCTCTGAAGCGAGAATCACAAGCCACAAAGTCATTAACACTTCCGGAACAAAGCTGTTAAGATAGATTCCACCTATGTTCTTACCCACTGCGATGAGAAATACACCAGCCAAAAGCAATGCCTGTATCAGACCGATTAATGCCTGTACAAAAAATTTACTCATAATATAAACAGGAAGATTTAAATTCCCCATATATTCTCGCTTTAAAATATTTCTCTCTTTGCATATCTCCTGAATCGAATTAAACAAACCTATCCAGATGGCAGAACAGCAGAGCGCAAACATCATTGTCTTTGTAGTTTCATAGATATCAAAGACAGAATCATCTGCTACCATATAGAGCAGAAGTCCTATGATTACCGGCTGCAAAAGCAAAACCAGCAGTCTTCCAAGATCATTTTTAATGAGTTCCATATATCGGCTTACCAGAATACACCATTGACGAATCAGGGAGGTTCTCTGTTTCAAGGTGCTTTCTACTGACTTTTCCTGCCTGGATTTTGAGCTTAAATCGATTTCTTGCTGCTGAAATTTGGAAAATTGTTTTTCCCATTCCTTTGAGTTGGCAGAGACCATATCATAAGCATCCGCCAGATTATCTGTATCAAAAAACATCCGGGCTTCTTTTAATGTGCCTGAAAAACAAAGCCGTCCCCCTTTTCCCATAAAGATGATCCTGTCGCAAAGGTGAAGATTCTGAATCGTATGAGTTACCATGATAATTGTCTTGTCCTGTACTTTTGACAACCGGTTAAGGGTTCTCATAAGATTTTGTTCCGTTCCCGGATCAAGGCCGGATGTAGGTTCATCCAAAAAAAATAGCTTGGGATCTGCTAAGAGCTCTACTGCAATACTGGCCCTCTTCTTCTGCCCTCCTGATAATTTTCTTATGCAAGTGTCCTGCCTGTCCGTTAAGTCAACCATTTCCAAAACATTCTGAATCTGGGCTTCTCTTTCTTCTTTTGAAGTATCTTCTCTCATTTTCAACCTGGCAGTATACTCCAGCATTTTTTTAAGAGTCAGATTTTCATAAATAATATCTTCTTGCGGTACATATCCGATTAATGCCTTCAAATATTTAAAATTGTTTTTTAAATCCAGTCCATTTAAGATAACATGGCCGGTTGTTTTCTGGTCAAAACCGCTTATAGCATTCATAAGCGTGGTTTTTCCAGCTCCCGATCCTCCTACAATGGCCACAAATTCATTACTCTCGATATGGCAGTTCACATTGTTCAATAAAATCTTTCCGTTTTTTCCATCTATCTTTTTATTTAAATTTTTAACTATTAGTCCGATTCCTTGGGCAGCACTTTTATAAAAAATAAATTCGTGCATGAAAATCAGTTGAAATGACATTATCTGGATTACATCTCCATCTTTCAGTTCAGACTTTCCCGAAAGAGGTTTTCCATTAATGTGGACACCATTTTTTTTACTGTCATCGGTCAGATAATAAGTCTCTTCTGAAAAAAACACGGTAGCGTGATGCCTTGATACTGCCGGGTGGGATAAGACGATATCATTGTCCCCGGCTCTACCTATAGTTAATTTTTTCAAATTTACATTGATTTTCTTCCATGATTCCTGCTGCGAACAGACCGAAAACAAAAGATAAACGGAAGATTCTTTTTGAACCCCTCCAATGTTGAGAATCATTCCATCCCGAAGTTCTATCCTGCCGGACGTGTTTTTTAAATATTTTCTATTGGCATATAAGTCTACATACGTCCCATTGCTGCTATTTAAGTCCTCATAGTAAACCTTCCCGTGACTTACAGTAAACATACCATGTTTGTGGGAGACCAGACCGCTATTTAGGCATATTTCGTTTTTATCCGGATCTCTTCCCACATAGATATTTTCTTTATTATAATGATTAAGCGAATATTCCTGAAACTTCCCGCCGGGTGTGATGGCTAAAAGGGTAAACTCTTGCTGCCTTACTTCCTGCTCCATAGTTAGTTCTCCCATTTTTTCATGTAATTAGCATAGGAAATGTTCTGTTCTTCCCCCTGCATGGTAATACCCTGAATATAAGCTTCAATGTCTGAAAAATCCTGTGAGTTTAGTTTTGCAAATTCTTTGCTTATTAGTTTGTTAACCGGAAGTCCGGCAGCATTCTGGAGACAAAGTACATCCTGAGCATTTTCTGAAAGCAGATAATAAATTAATCTTTTGGCTGCTTTTTTATTCGACTCCGGCTTATTCACAGCAACACTGAACAATCGGTCAAATCTGCCTTTCAGACCGCCCTTATCGCATAAAACGACTTGAAACTGACCTGGAATTTTATTCATCATATCCATATAGTCTGATGTATCTGATAAATAATAGGAAACCGTCTGGTCTGCAAACATCCCGAAACCATCTGTCAGATAATCCCGTTCCGCCGTCTGAGCTTCATTTTTGAATACTGTAATGCAATTCTCCCCCGCCATATCACCAAAGATTTGGAAGTCAGCTGAATTAACGGAGTAGCTGTAGTTGTCTCCGGATTTAAGATCTTCACATGAATTAAAAACGGAAGGAATTTCCAGTTCACTGTTAACAGCGGTGGCATATAAAACAGGAATCTGAAAACAAAGCGGCATCTGTTTCATACTTTTAAAATGACTGCGGTAATCATCTAAGAAATAATATTGTTTTGGATCCACCAAGTCATATGTATCCTCTAATGACTCCAGTTTCTGGTAATACACCGGATCAAGTCCTGTACTGTCAAATAAATCAGGAAGCGAATCTTCCTTAGCCGCCTGGTCCACACGTTCCTTATATTCACTGCTGTCTATAGCAGTCACGTTAAGTTTCACCTGGGGATAATCATTTTTAAACTGTACAATCATTTTGTCGAATTCATCCTGTGCATCAGAAAGAGCATCCCCGTCGCTAGCCGGAAGCCAAATCTCTAATTGCGTATCAGCCAATACCACATTTTCTTTCCTCTGTTTTATAACCATAAAGCAGATTCCAACCACCAGAGCTAAGGCCATAAAAGCCCCGCATACCCCTGCCAGCCTCTGTTTTTTCCGTTTTTTTATTACTTCTTCGACATTTAAAACAATGCCCTCATTTTTTATCGCATTTTGGAACTGACCTGCATTCTGAAAGCGAAGCTCTTCTCTTACTGCCATGGCCCTCATAATTGCATTATTCAAATATGGAGGTATATCTGGATTCAGTTGAGTGGGCTCAGGAAGTTCATCTTTTAGTACCCGGTCAATTGACTCCTCCGGTTTCACCCCCGTGACTGCATAATAAAGGGTAGCCCCTACCGCATATATGTCTGTATAAGGCCCCTGTACGCTGTTGCTTTGATACTGTTCCGGTGCAGCAAAATGAGGAGTCAGAATGGTCGTCATATCCGTCTGTTCGATTCTCGCAGCTCCAAAGTCAATGAGCCTTACCACTCCATTGCTGCAGATAAAAATATTGCTTGGATTAATATCCCGATGAATTATCTTGCTTTTATGTACCTCTTTCAGCGCATCCAGCACTGCAAGTGATACCTGAATCGCCGTTTTAATATCAACAATACCGTTATGAGCATGAATAAATTCTTTATAAGACATCCCTTCCATATAATCCATTACCATATATGCAGTATTATTGTCTTCAAAGAAGTCATAAACGTTGGCTATGTTGGGATGAGTATTAAACTTTGCCACGGTACGGGCTTCATTTAAGAAACGATCCTTTCCTTTTTTGTATTCATCCTCACGTTTACTTGAATAAATTAGCACTTCTTTGGTTCCAGGGGTTCTGGCTGCAATTCCTCCCGGATAATATTCTTTAATCGCAACCATCTTATTAAATATGCGATCCCAGGCCTTATAGATAATACCGAAACCACCGGCATTAATCTGTATCCCGATCTCATAACGATTGGAGAGCAAAACACCCTGGGGCAGATAATACATGCCCTCTCCCTGGCTATCCCTTATATAGCCGCAATGCGGGCAAACTTCATATTCTCCTGGGTATTCTTTCATGCAGCTACAGCAGCGCATCAGCCTCTCCTCCTTCCACTTCACCCGTATAATGAATCACTATCACTGTCGTATTGTCCTGCCCCCTGACCGCCTGTGCAAGCGCCATATCAACCAAACGTCTGGCTGATACGCGGGAAGATATTTTATTATCCATTAATAAAGCCATAATTTGATGATCATCCAGGCTTTTATAAAGTCCATCGCTGCAAAGCAATATGACGTCGTCAGGTTCTAATGGAAACGGTTTTGTGTTCCGGTCAATATATTTTAACCCTCCCATTCCCAGATGGCTGACCAGTGCTTCCGCCTGTCTTCCTGACGACTCTGTCTCATACCTCTCATCTGAGATCTCTCCCCTTTTTAATAACTCGTTCAACTGCATACGGTAATTATGATCCCTGGTTATTTGAAGGATTGAATTATTTCTCAGTATATAGATACGACTGTCTCCAACCGAAAGCCAGTAAAGCTTTAAATCTTCAATAATGACCGAAACGACTGTACTTCCCGCTTTTAGATTGTTCCCCTGAGAATCAGTAAGCTGAAAAATCAATTCGTCCATCTTATCGGCTTCACGCATAAGGAAGTCCTCAACTGTCTCTCCTTCGATCATATCCATGTAATCAGAGACAAAGCTGTTTACTGAAATACTGCTTGCCAGCTCTCCCCCTTTAAGACCGCCCATCCCGTCACATATAATTCCTGCTAATCCTTTTTTCTTTCCTATTATCCCTGCATAATCCTGCTGATGATCCCTTGTGCCCATTATGCTGTAAATTCCTGTATCAAAACCGTTCAGCCGATCAGGAATTATATCCACTATATTTTTTTCATCACTCATAAGAAACTCCTGCCTTTACAACACACTCCTGATTTACAAGGTATAAATTAAAATCGGGCGAAAACTCATAATATCTTCCCCGCTCTAATCTGCCTTTATCAGTAAACGTCCCATTACGGGAAATATCCGTAATCAAAAACAGATTTGATGCCTGTTTATAGATAATCTTACAATGTTCTTTGCTGACCAGTGGATTTGCTGTAAGCACAATATTACTTAAAGTCATAGACCTGCCAAGAACGACCTCTGTATCCGGCGGCAGTTTCCACCTGCTGCTTTTTCCACCGCCGTTTGCTACCTCCAAAAAAGCCACCCGTCTGGTTTTTTGCACCGATTTTAGCGGCTGCTTATTTAAATCTCTTGATATTATGTCTACAAACTCTCTCATTGACTGGGTTCTGCTGCGGTAATCAAGTTCCAGCGCCCGATCCACGCCAGCCGATACTGCGGCGCTTATTTCCGGATTAATCTGGCAGAGCGGTTCATATTCTTTTCCCTCCAGCCGGTCAACCGCAGACGGAATCATCTTTCCAGTCAGAGAATAGTAATAAGTACATGCAAGTGCATACACATCCGTATACGGTCCCTGTTTCCCATTTTTTGAATATTGTTCCAGAGGAGCGAAACCAGGTTTTAATTCTACCGAAAATCCCTGTTTGGCTCCGGCAATCGTCTGTCTGGCACTTCCAAAGTCCAAAAGTCTGGCGCTTCCATCTTTTAATACACATATATTTTCGGGACTGATATCCCGATGAAGGATTCCGGTTGTCTTATGAATGATATCCATTGCATTGCCAATGGCCGCTATCAGCCGTGTCATATCTCGGTAATCAATGGTGCTCCCTATATTTTTTACAATACTTTTTAGATTCGTTCCATCTAAAAACTCCATGGAAAAATAAGCTGTCTGATTATCCTGAAAGCACTCATTTACCCTGACCACTTCCGGAACATTCTCAAGTCGCTTTAGCATCTGAGCTTCTTCCATAAACCGCTGCATCCCATGTTCAAATAAACCTGATGAAGACGAATTTATCTTTATAACTGTACTATCCTTTA
>JAQSYE010000159.1 GCA_029256305.1 Lacrimispora sp.
CGGGGTATCTTCAGCGCGGTAAACCGGTTATTTTATTAATATTAGATAATGTAAGGGATCCAGTCTTTTTTGAGGCAGGATCCCTTTTTTGTTATTTTATTCTCTTTTCAAAACAGACTGCTTCTTCCCGCCCCTGATATTTACCATAATTTGGAATGATCTTAAATCCGTTTCTGATGTAGAAGTTGCATGCACCAGAGTTTATTTTTCGGGTCTCGCAGATCAGTCTGCCGTATCTGAATTCAATTGCTTTGTTTTCAAGGAAATCTAAAATAGAAGAGCCAACGCCCTGTCCCTGCTCTTTTGCATACATCCGTTTTATTTCTGCCGTAGTATTATCGATTCTGCGTATTGCCCCGCAGCCCACCGGTTTACTTCCATTTCTTGCAATGACAAAAGTGGATTTTTTATCTTCCATATCATTGACCGAAAATGAGGATTCTCCACTGTTTCCAGTTATGTGATTAAGGCATGCGGATAATTCGCTTAGCAGTGACAACGACTCATCGCTATCAATCGCAGCTTCCATAACCTGAATCGTTGTTCTGGTTTCATTTTTCTCATTCATGAATGTTTTGTGTCTCCTCTCTTATATTGGTAGTAATTATAAGGCAGATGTTGTTTTTAAACAATCATTATTTAGAATTCCGTGAAAGGAACCGGCGTTTACTTTTCGGATAGACTTTAGTATAATTAATTCAGTTTATAAAACGACGGGAGAATTAAAATGAAGAAATATGATTATGTGCTTGTCGGAGGCGGTCTTTATTCCGGCGTATTTGCCTATCTGGCCAGAAAGCAGGGAAAGAAGTGCCTGGTCCTTGAAAAGAGGGAACATTTGGGAGGCAATCTGTATTGTGAAGAGACGGAAGGAATTCATGTACATCGGTATGGAGCTCATATTTTCCATACCAGCAACCGCAAGGTCTGGCAGTTTGTGAATGAGCTGGCAGAGTTTAACCGGTATACCAACAGCCCGGTTGCCAACTACTTAGGAGAGATGTACAACCTTCCTTTTAATATGAATACCTTCAGCAAGATGTGGGGAGTATCAACTCCTGAGCAGGCAAGAGAGAAGATACAGGAGCAGAGACAGGCGATTACCGGCGAGCCAGGGAACTTAGAGGAGCAGGCAATCAGCCTTGTAGGAACGGACATCTACGAGAAGCTGGTAAAGGGTTATACGGAAAAACAGTGGGGAAGAGACTGTAAGGAGCTTCCGGCCTTTATCATTAAGCGGCTTCCGGTACGATTTACCTATGACAATAATTATTTCAATGACTTATATCAGGGAATTCCCATCGGCGGTTATAACGTAATTACAGACAAGCTCTTTGAAGGTTGTGATGTAGAACTTTCGGTGGATTATTTAGAGCACAGGGAGCAGTATGACGGTCTTGGTGAGAAGATCATATACACCGGAATGATTGATGCTTTCTATGAATACCGGTTTGGAAAACTGGAATACCGCAGTCTGAGATTTGAGACGGAGACCCTTAATACAGACAATTATCAGGGGGTTGCAGTTGTAAACTATACAGACCGCGAAACTCCTTATACCAGAATCATTGAGCATAAACATTTTGAGTTTGGAACCCAGGAGAAGACGGTTGTAACCAAAGAATATTCCGTTGACTGGAGTGAAGGGATGGAGCCCTATTATCCGGTTAATGATGAAACCAATCAGAAGCTGTATCAGGCATATGAAGAGCTTGCCAAAAAAGAGGATCGTGTCATTTTTGGAGGCAGACTTGGAGAATATAAATATTACGATATGGACAAAGTGATTGAGTCTGCTTTAAAAATGGCAGAGTCCCAGCTTTCACTCCTCCCCTAGTTCCCCGCTGTTTACTTTTCGAATCAGATATAGTACAATACAACGATAAAATTGGCATGCGGGGAGGTTATTATGAATATAGTTTACGCTTCCAACGATAAGTTTGCCAGACACCTTGCAGTTTCTCTCTACTCTCTTCTGGATCGGAATAAGAAGATTGAAACGCTTGACATCTGGGTTTTATCCATGGGGTTATCCAGGGAATCAAAAGACCGCTTATGCGGTATCGCACAGGAATTTGACCGTGAGCTTTCTGTGATTGAACTGGGCAATTTAAAGGAACGGTTTTCCCATGAGGTGGATACCGGTGGTTTTGATTTAAGCATTATGGCCCGTTTATTTTTAGGAGATGTGCTCCCGGAACATGTGGAACGTGTCCTTTATCTGGATTGCGATACGGTAGTGCTGTCATCGTTAGAGAAGCTGTGGAAAGCTGATCTTGGTCCATTCCTGCTGGGTGCTGTTATGGAGCCTACCATTTATCCATGTATTAAGGAAGAAATCGGATTAAGACCAGAAGAGCCCTATTTTAATTCAGGGGTGCTTCTAATTGATTTAAACCGATGGAGAGAAGAGAACGTTCAAAAGCTGCTTCTTGATTTTTACCAGTCCAAGGGTGGAAAACTGTTTGCGGGTGATCAGGATACCATTAACGGAAGCTTAAAGGGCAGAATCAGACCGCTGTCTCCCCGTTATAATTATTTCACCAACTACCGGTATTTCCATTACAGGCATTTAGTCAGGCTGTCTCCGGTGTACGCACTCATTACAGAGAACGGCTTTAAGGAGGCTGGCAGACATCCTGCGATTCTTCATTTCATGGGAGATGAAAGACCCTGGAAGGAAGGGAATTTCAACCACTACCGCAGAGCGTACGAAAAGTATTTGGCGAAAACTCCCTGGGCAGATACTCCGAAAGAAGAGGCAAACCGATTTTATATGGCAGCATATCATCTAATGAATTACGGCACCTATTTGTGTCCGCCGTTTCGTGACTTCATTAGCAGCCGGTTTGGAATGAAGCTTGTAAATTCCAGAAAAGGATCTTAAAAGGAGCAGGTATGAATGTAAGTTGTATCATTTTAAACTTTAATGATGCCGATACCACAATAAGGCTGGTTCATGGGATTAAAGATTATTCTTCTCTGGATTCCATTGTTGTGGTGGATAATCATTCCACAGACGATTCAGCGGCCAGATTGAAGGACTTAAATGGCGGAAGGGTCCACGTAATCGGGTCATTAAAGAATGGTGGGTATGGTTATGGAAATAATTTGGGAATCCGTTATGCCTACAGGGAACTTGGTGCTACCCATGTGTTAATCGCAAATCCCGATGTCATGGTTACAGAGGAGACGATTTCAGCCATGAAGGCAGCATTTCTGGCGGATAAAACCATTGCAGTAACTGCCGCAGTTCCGGTAGATCAAAGCGGCAGGGAAGGACTGACGGGCTGGAAGCTTACCGGTCTGTTGCCGGATTTACTGGATACTGGACTGGTTACACGGCGTCTGTTTAAGCGGTGGCTCCGTGATGAACCGGGTAAAAGGGCATTTCAACTAACGACGCCTGTGGCAGCAGAACGCTGCGCGTGGGTGGATGCGGTTCCAGGTTCTCTTTTGCTGGCTGACGCAGAAGCAATGATGGCATGCGGGCTTTATGATGAGAAAGTATTTCTGTATTATGAAGAAAAGATCCTTGGGTATCAGTTAAAAGCAAAGGGATACAGGACACTCCTTCTTCTTGACCGGACCTATGTCCATCTTCATTCCGTATCCATTGATAAATCCGTAAGCTCGATCTTAAAAAAACAGGCATTGCTTCATAGAAGCAAGCTTCATTATTATAAGAAATATTTAAAAATAAACCGGTTTCAGGAATTAGCTGCGAAAGGATTCCTGGAATTTCTCATGTTTGAGATCTGGTTTTTAACAAAGATTTTGGGAATGTCTTGGTAACTGGTGTTGAAAGAGGAGAATGAAATGATAACAGTACTTTTGGCTGCCTGGAATGGAGAAAAATATCTAAGAGAACAGATGGAATCACTTCTGGGACAGACCAATCAGGAGTTTACCATTTTAATTTCCGATGACGGTTCAACTGACCGTACCCCTGATATCATGAAAGAATACGAGAACCGGTTTCCAGGCCGGGTGAAAAGTTTAAAGAATTTAAAGCCTTCAGGAAGTGCAAGAAACAATTTTTTTCGCCTTTTAAAAGCTTCTTCCGATGAGTATCTGATGTTTTGTGATCAGGATGACATCTGGCTGCCGGATAAAGTAGATGTAACCTTAAGAGAAATGAAGAAAATGGAGAAGGTATGGGGAAGGGGCATGCCTATCCTGATCCATTCTGATCTCTCGGTAGCAGACCAGGCGGGAACGGTGATTTACCCTTCCATGGCCAGATACCAGAAGATTGGAGTTTCTGACAACCGTACCAGTCATTATCTGGTGGAAAATAATATCACAGGCAATACCATGATGATTAACCGGTATTTAAAAAATCTGACGGAGCAAATCCCGGATACATGTGTCATGCATGACTGGTGGCTTGGTCTTGTTGCAAGCTGCTTTGGGAAAATTTCCTACATCGACCGTCCGCTGGTCCGCTACCGTCAGCATGGAAGCAATCAGGTAGGTGCAAAGAGCGGAATGAAACAGCTGTCGGAGAGAGTGAGCAGGCAGGAAAAAGTCAGGGAAAATTACCGAAGCCTGTTTGAACAGGCAAAATCATTTCTTTCTATTTACGGACAGTCCATGACTCCCGGGCAGAGAGAATTGTTTGAAGAATTTATAACGCTTTGCAACAAAAGCAGAGCGGGAAAAATAAAGACTATTTTAAAATACAAATTGTTTAAAAGTACCCGTGTAAGAACGCTTGGACAGATGTTTTCTATATAAAGCAGGCAGCACATGGGAAAATGAGGAGAATGGTAGAATGATACCAAATGAAAAAGAGATACTGGTAACGAGGGCTTCCATGCCCTCTTACGAAGAATTTATTGCGGAGATCAAACCGATCTGGGAAACTGCATGGATGACCAATATGGGAGAATTTCACGACAGATTGAAGGATCAGCTGAAGGAATATTTAAAAGCGGAAAATCTTCTGCTGTTTGTGAATGGACATATGGCTCTTGAGATGGCGCTGCAGGCGATGAACTTAACCGGAGAGGTAATTACCACCCCCTTTTCCTTTGCTTCCACCACCCATGCGATTGTAAGAAATAATCTCACCCCTGTATTCTGTGACATCAAAGAGGACGATTATACCATAGATGCAGACCAAATCGAAGCGCTGATTACAGAAAAAACCACAGCCATTCTTCCTGTTCATGTATATGGTAATGTCTGTGATGTGGAAAAAATAGAGTCCATTGCAAAGAAACACAACTTAAAAGTAATTTACGATGCAGCACATGCATTTGGCGTAGAGGTGAATCACCGTGGGATCGGAACCTATGGGGATGCCTCCATGTTCAGCTTTCATGCTACCAAAGTGTTTAACACCATAGAGGGCGGCGCGGTTACTTTTAAGGATCCTTCACTGGAGATTCTGCTCAATTACTTAAAGAACTTTGGAATAACCGGTAAAGAATCCGTTGAATACATTGGCGGCAATGCAAAGATGAATGAATTCCAGGCTGCTATGGGAATCTGCAACCTTCGTCATGTGGAAGATAATATTGAAAAGCGCAGGCAGGTTGCAGAGCGTTACAGAGAGCATTTACAAGGAGTTAAGGGAATCCGTCTTAACCCCATAAAGCAGGGAATCAGTCAGAATTATGCATATTTTCCGGTATCATTTGTTGGGTTTCCACTGACCAGAGATCAGGTATATGATCTTCTGGCCTCCCACAATATCTTCGCCAGAAAATATTTTTATCCTCTGATTACAGATTTTGAATGCTACAGGGAGCGTTTTTCTGACCTGAAGCTTCCCAATGCAAAAAGAGCGGCAGAAAGTGTTCTTACCCTGCCCCTTTATGCAGATCTGCCCCTTGAAGATGTGGACCGGATATGTGAAATAATTTTAAGTGCTGCACAGGGAGGAAAATAGAGCGTATGAAAGCTGCAGTTGTAACCGCAATCGGATCATTTTCCGCTGACATAGTGATTAAAAATCTAAAAAACATGGGTCTTAAGGTAATCGGCTGTGATATATATCCGGCAGAATGGATTGCTGATTCTTCCAATGTTTCTGCGTTTTATCAGGTGCCTCTTGCAACACAGGAGGAGCAGTATGTAGAGGCGATTCTGACGATCTGCAGGGAGGAAGCCGCCGATGGGCTGATCGTTCTTACCGATGCAGAAGTGGATGTGTGGAACCGCCACAGAAAAGAACTGAAGGAAGCGGGAGTGATCTTATGCTTATCACCGGAAGATACCATAACGATTTGCAGAGATAAAATGAAACTGTATGAATTTCTCTCTGAACGAGGGATTGGTAATATGATACCTACCAGAATGCTTGCGGATATTTCTCCTGAGTCCATCACCTATCCGGCAGTCGTAAAGCCGTTTGACGGAAGAAGCAGCCAGGGGCTGTGCTATCTTCACAATCAGGAAGAGATGGAACGGTTCCTAACCGGAAGTAAGGCAGACAATTATGTGGTACAGCCCTATTTTAAGGGAAGTATCATTACCGTGGATGTGGTGAGACAGGCGGACACAGAGCAATCGGAAGCTGTTTGCCGTAAGGAATTGCTGCGGACTCCAAACGGCGCAGGAACTTCTGTTGTGGTATTCTCCAATCCGGTTCTGGAAGCGATGTGTAAAGAGGCAGCCAGAGCTTTGGGAATCAAGGGTTGTGTTAATTTCGAATTCATTGAAGGGGAAGATGGAACATATTCCATGTTAGAATGCAATCCCCGTTTTTCAGGCGGCGTGGAATTTTCCTGCATGGCGGGATATGACTGCGTCTCAAACCATGTGAAGTGTTTCACGGGACAGGATATTCAGCCGTTAGACTGTGTAACGGAACTATATATTGCCAGAAAATATGAGGAATATGTGACAAAGGTGTTGGAAAAGGAAGGGATGAAAGAATGAGAGACGGAATAAAAAACGAAATCATGGCAAGCATTAACTGCGTTACCTTTAACCATGGTGCGTTTATACGCCAGGCTCTTGACAGCTTTCTGATGCAGAAGACAGACTTTGAGTATGAGATTCTGGTTCATGATGATGCGTCTACGGACGGAACCGGTGATATAATCAGGGAATTTGCCGCAAGATATCCGGATAAGATCCGGCCGCTGATACAGACAGAGAACCAGTATTCTCAGGGCATTGACAACATCAGCGGTGCTTTTAATTTTCCCCGTGCAAGAGGAAAATATATATTTATGTGTGACGGAGACGATTACTTTGATTCACCGGATAAGCTTCAAAAGCAGGTGGATTATATGGAGTCCCATCCGGATTGTACCCTTTGCATTCACGGTACAAAAATACAGCTGATGGGAAAAGCAGTTACAGAGCGCCAGATGAGGCCTTACCGGAAAACGACTGTTATTACGCCAGAAGAGATTATCGATAAAACCTCCGGATACGCCATGTCTTCTATGGCATTTCCTGCAAGGCTTGTAGAGGAACTTCCTGATTATTATACGGATTGTCCGGTAGGAGATACGCCTTTGCAGCTGATGGCCGCCGCCAACGGATACGGTTATTATATAGATGAACCCATGAGTGTATACCGAGTAGGGGTCTCCGGGTCCTGGACCGTTGAGGGGAAAAGAGGAAATTACGCTAAGAAGCAGCAGGCCTATTATGAGCGAATGAAACTGGTTTATAAAGAATTTGACAAAGCAACAGGCGGCCGTTTTAAGGCGGCCGCCATAAGTGC
Organism: Lacrimispora sp.; assembly: GCA_029256305.1. GTDB lineage: Bacteria > Bacillota > Clostridia > Lachnospirales > Lachnospiraceae > Lacrimispora. The sequence continues at coordinate 7,691 of JAQSYE010000159.1, forward strand.
TTCCAATCGAACCTATTACCAGACGAAGGTCAATACCAGGGATTTTAGGGAAATATTAAATCCTGAATTCCGAAGGTATTATAAGGAGCTTACGCCTCTTACCAGGTTCTTTATTCAGTTACAATACCGGGCTCCCGGCATATACAATTTACTTCGAAGAACATTTACCGGAAGCAAAGGTTAAATAATACGTTGCTGTTACATGTTGGGATCAGTAGGATCCCAGGTCTGTGTATCCGGTATGATCTGCTCAATGGCAGGGCGTTCAAACGGTCCTGGTATAAGAGATTCGTAAATGGTTACGGTTGTCCCAAGTGAGCAGTGATCATAGATCCATTTGGCATCACCGGAGAGGAGGCGGACACAACCGGCCGATTCGGCAATGCTTAAGTAATTATATGTAGAGGGATCAAGAGTCATCTTGTCTGGTCGGCTATAAAGAATGGAATGGATTAAAAAGCCCTTCCAGATACGGGTTGCGTATTGGGTAAAGATTCCGTGATCCATATCCCTCCAACGGTATTTCACCGGTGTCTGATATGTTCCAAGGGGAGTATCCGGACCTGTTGAGGTAAGGAATGACTTTACCGGAATAATGAATCCGTTGGCCCCATCCTTTGCAAAGACTGTCATGCAGTTCATCTGCTTGTTGATGCTGATGAAAAACGGTCCTGCATTTCCGATAATGGGTTCTAAATCGGTAAGCATCTTGCCGGAATTTAAATCAAAATAGTATTTGAAGCCGTCGATATACTGCCAGCCTACAACCGGAAGAGAGTCCTTAAAATAGTACCGGTCATTTTCAAGCCATGCCCAGCCGGTAAAAGGTGTGCCATCTCCGTTAAAGTAGCGCAGCCCGCCGTCAACAATCTGCATTCCATCTTTCGTGGCGGAAATCAGTGGCTTGTCTGTCTTATATGGGAAGGCAGAGTTCTTTGCATAGAACGCCATACGAAAACCTGTGATATAATGTCCGGTTCCCATGGTTCCCGCACTGGTACCGTTCTTTGCCCAGTCAGTGATGGTACCGTCGTCTAATTTTGCTGAATAATAGAGATTGAACTGGTTGTTTACATAACCGGAAAACCTCATCTGTATGGCTTCAATATTTACGTCATTGGGGTAATTGGTTGTCTGCTGTCCGTTCATGACCCATGGGGACCAGCCAGTGCCTGATGTGTAGGTCCGGTAGAGTACGTTCCCTACGATATTCGTGAGAAATGTAGATAATCCATGAAAGCCCTGTCCATCGTTGGTAATCCAGGCATCGTTGACAAAAGGCTGTGTCCAGTTGCCGTCACCTATCATAGCAGTGGTCTGAAGTCGTGGAAAGTTGGCCTTTAATGCGTCCTGAGCGGCTTTTGTCGCTTCATCAACAACGCCGTTTTCTCCGCCTCCATCCCCTTCTTTTCCGATATCTATTCCTGCATTAGCCAAAGCGGTTTCTGCTTCCTCTGTAGTTATGCCTCCCTCAGTCTCGGTTGCAGCTTTACTCTGTTTTTCAGATTTGCTGCTGTCGCTGAGGCTGACGCCATTCTTGTAACCCGGTCCATATGCCTCATCCGCCCGCGTAAGGGCAGCCTGTCCCAGAACAAGAGCAGCTGTCAGGCAGAATGCTGCCAGGCCGCGTGTCAGTTTACGCATGATAAAAACCTCCTGTAAATCATTAAAAATTTTATAGTGATTCCATAATACTTTAACATAAGTAATTGGAAAATGCTATATACGATTTACATTTATTGGGCAATATAGTACAATAAGGCGGAAATGTAAATTGGATGATTGAGGAGAAAAGCCAGTATGTACCAG
>JAQSYE010000160.1 GCA_029256305.1 Lacrimispora sp.
TGATGAAGGCGATCGCTTCTTCCTATTCTGGAATTCCATTTTTAAGTGCTCTGGGAATTCCAAGTTATTTCTACAAAATGGTTCCTTATATCATTACATTAATTGTACTGGTCTTTACCTCAAAAAATTCCCAGGCTCCGAAAGCGGAGGGAATTCCTTACGACAAAGGTCAGAGATAACAAATGCGCCGCAGGATGGGATAATCCAATTGGATTTTCCGCCTGCGGCTTTTTTCTTTCTCCGATCATAGTGTCACTGAACGATTACGATGCCATATAATACATTACAAAAACGAAAAGAGTGATCCCATCATGTGTGACTGTAATTCCTTTTGCAATTCCACCTGCTATAACCGCTCCTATTACTCCTGGGATGCCAACGACTACGGGCCTTCACCTCTCATTCTTAACATCAAACATGATACATTAAGAAATCCTTCCTTTCGAACCACAAGATGGACAGGAGAACATATGCAACTTACATTCATGAGTATCCCTGTTGGTTATGAAGTTGGTGCAGAAAGCCACCCCATTCAGGATCAGTATTTCTGTGTTATAGACGGGGATGGTGTGATCTATATGGGTGACAGTCCCTATAGCCTTTTTTATTCTCACCCTCTTGATCATGACTGTGCCGTTTTAATTCCCGCCAACACCTGGCACAATCTAATCAATACCGGAGATCGTCCTTTAAAAATCTATTGTATTTATGCTCCAATCGTTCATCAGCAGGAAACCGTACACTGGACCAAACGAGATTCGGATTTGGAAAAATGAAGGTAATGTCCATTTCACAAAAAAGGTGCAGGAAAAAGGCATACGCTCTTTTCTGCACCATTATTTTAGTTATTAAAAACGGAACTTATCTTCGAAATAGCTCTTAAGCTCTGCAATGGGAACTCTTACCTGCTCCATGGTGTCACGGTCACGAACGGTTACTGCGTGATCTTCTTCGGAATCAAAGTCATAGGTAATGCAGAATGGAGTACCGATCTCATCCTGTCTTCTGTATCGTTTTCCAATGTTTCCTCTGTCATCAAATTCACAGTTATAGTATTGGCGCAGTTCCTCAAATACTTTCTCTGCTCCGTCATTCAGCTTTTTGGACAATGGAAGAACACCGATCTTAACCGGAGCAATTGCAGGATGGAAACGAAGCACGGTACGTACATCACCCTCCGCAATCTCTTCTTCATCATATGCAGCACAAAGGAATGCAAGTGTCACACGGTCAGCTCCCAGAGAAGGCTCGATTACATATGGAATATAACGCTCTTTCTTTTCATCATCAAAATAGGTTAAATCCTGACCGGAAGTGTTCTGATGCTGAGTTAAGTCATAATTGGTTCTGTCTGCAATTCCCCATAATTCGCCCCAGCCAAATGGGAATAAAAATTCGATATCAGAGGTTGCCTTACTGTAGAAAGAAAGTTCTTCTTTCTCGTGGTCTCTGACACGCATCTCATCATCTTTTATGCCTAAGTTCTTTAACCAGCTGACGCAAAACTCTTTCCAGTATGCAAACCACTCTAAGTCTGTATCCGGTTCACAGAAGAACTCCAGTTCCATCTGCTCAAATTCTCTGGTACGGAACGTAAAGTTTCCAGGTGTGATCTCATTACGGAAGGACTTACCAATCTGTCCGATTCCGAACGGAATCTTCTTACGGGAAGTTCTCTGAACATTCTTGAAGTTTACAAAGATACCCTGAGCTGTCTCTGGTCTTAAATAAACAGTATTCTTTGCATCCTCTGTAACTCCCTGAAAGGTCTTGAACATTAAATTGAACTGACGGATATCGGTAAAGTCATGCTTTCCACAACTTGGGCAGCAGATGTTTTTTTCATCGATGTACTGTTTCATCTCTTCCTGGGACCATGCATCGACAGAACCCTCGATGGTAATTTCATGTACACCCATGTAATCTTCAATCAGCTTATCTGCGCGAAAACGCTCCTTACATGCCTTACAATCCATAAGAGGGTCGGAAAATCCGCCTAAGTGGCCGGAAGCGATCCATGTCTGGGAATTCATCAGGATTGCGCAGTCCACACCAACGTTATAAGGACTTTCCTGAATAAATTTCAGCCACCAGGCTTTCTTTACGTTATTCTTTAATTCCACTCCCAGATTGCCGTAATCCCAGGTATTTGCAAGACCTCCGTAAATTTCAGAGCCCGGATATACAAATCCTCTTGACTTTGCCAGTCCCACTATCTTTTCCATTGTCTTTTCCATGATCTTAACCTCTCTTATTTAAAAATAATGTAACTTTTTCCCTTTGTTGTCTGTACAGTATGACTGTCCTTTATCACCACATTGTCGGAAACAAGCTGAATCTTTCCCTGGGTCTGTATGGTTACTGGATTGTCTGATGTTACAACAACCGCCTGGCTTGATCCCTTTTTGGATACCGCCTTTTGATCCACTTTTTTACCATCTGAGGCTTTTATAAAGGTCACTCCCTCTGATTCGCTCTGACCGTAAACTTCAGACAGCTTATTTAAATCAATGGATTCCACCAGATTGGCCTTATCTTCATACTGGGTTGTAAATCCAATCAGTGCTTCCGCAGAAGCGTAATGGAACATCATCCTGGCCGTTCCGTTATCCAGGGTGCAGGAGTCTAAAGTCACCTGATTCTGCCCGTTCGCTCCGTTATATTGGGAAACCGCCTCCTCCAGAAATGCTTTCAGTTCTTCCCCATTGTAATAGTCCTGCTGGGAATAAGATTCCACCGTTGCAGTCTGAAGGGTTCCTTCTTCCGTTACAAAGATTCTGCTGCTCTCTGAACTTAAGGTGCTGCTGCCGCCATTCCCAAGACAGCCTGTCAGCATACCTACAGCCAGCAGGGCAGCCAGAAGTGCTTTCCTTTTTTTCATCCAAATTCCTCCTGCATTGGCACATATGAGAGCATTATACCAAATGCTGCCTGTCATTTCAATACTTTACTCCCCATCATCGTCTGCAAAATATCCAGAGAATGAAATTCATGGTCTACGTACCGCTTTTTATTGATTTCCACACAGCGGGCGAATTCCAACAGCACCGGTTCGGTCAGGGTAAAGGTATATAAATGTTCCATGGGGGAACCGATTACATACTCCCAGGCGTAGTTTGCCGAATCACTGACTGGCCGCGGCGGTTTCTCCGTATATTCTCCGTTTAATACCATGGCCTTCAGTTCAAATATCCGCAGAACCATCTGGTTATTTAGAGCAGGCTTTAACAGTGCCCTTACCGACTGGTATAAAAGCTTTAGCAGTCCGGTCCCATCCATGCCTTCCCTGGAATAATGATCGGCAAATTCCAGGAAATAAGAGCCGTAGCAGGTGCATTCCATATCTGCCGTCAGTTCATCAAAGTAGTTGGAAATCTCCGCCGACTGAAGCGTGTAGGAATCCCGGCCGGCATAAAGGGAAAACTGGCCAAAGGCAAAGGGCCTGCTCACCGCCATGAACGGATTGCCAGGCTTCCTTGCACCTCTGGCAAATGCGGTGATCTTCCCTCTTTCCCTGGTCAGTATCACAAGACGCTTATCCATCTCTCCTACCGGAGAAACCTTTAATACCATTCCCGTCAGATTCTCAGTTTCCCTCAATGTTTACCACCGTTTTAAATATCCCTCTGGCTATACCCATAATTTTTCATATACAGTTCACTGTCACGCCACTCTTTGCGGACCTTAACCCACAGCTGTAAATTCACCTTCATCTCCAGCTGCTCTTCTATTTCTCTTCGTGCTGCGGTTCCAATCCTCTTTAACATGGCTCCGCCTTTACCGATGACGATTCCCTTATGGGACTCTCGCTCACAGATAATGTTAGCTTCGATATCCATGATTCCGTCGTCCCGTTCCTTCATCTTTTCTACTGTTACGGCAATTCCGTGAGGAATTTCGTCTTTTAAAAGTCTGAGCGCCTTTTCTCTGATCAGCTCCGCAGATATCTGTCGTATGGGCTGGTCAGTCACTGTATCTTCATCATAATACTGGGGTCCTTCCGGAAGATACTTATAAATCAGCTCCAGCATTAAATCCGTATTTTTATCCTTTAAAGCGGATACCGGAACAATCTCTTCAAATTTACAGATATCCTTGTAGGCGTTTATAAAGGTGAGAATCGATTCCTGGTTTTTCACGGTATCAATCTTGTTAATAACTAAAATTACCGGTGTTTTTACCTGGTTTAACTGCTCGGCGATATGCCGCTCTCCTGCGCCGATAAAGGTGCTGGGCTCCACCAGCCACAGCAATACGTCCACTTCCTTCAATGTGCGCTCAGCCACATTTACCATATATTCTCCAAGCTTGTTTTTCGCCTTGTGAATACCCGGAGTATCAAGGAATATAATTTGCCCCCTGTCATCCGTATATACGGTCTGAATCTTGTTTCTTGTTGTCTGCGGCTTGTCGGAAGTAATGGCAATCTTCTGACCGATTAAATGATTCATCAGAGTAGATTTTCCCACGTTTGGGCGCCCGATTAAAGAAACAAAGCCAGATTTATAATTTTGATCCATGTAGATTCTCCTTTGTGTTATGAGTGGAATAAATTCTTTGTTTCTGCAAACATCGAACTTTCCGCTGCGATTTTTTCTTCATTGCCGATGACACAGAGACTGCCGGTGCTTAATACAGCTTTTACGATAGGAGCCAGACTTCTGATGTCCTCCTGTGATGCATTTAATACTTCTTCCCGTTCTTTTTCCATCATCTCGCTGGTCACACCGGATAAATAGGCGGACAGACCACGATTTCCTTTGGTAGACGGAGGATATGGCACATCCATGTCACTGATGGTTCCGATTACGTACTTCGTCATATCGCGGTCTTCCACCTGGAGGTTTTCCAGAAAGTCCACCACGCCTTCATAGATCCGGTTTGTTTCTTTTAAATTAGGATCCCGGTAAGAAGCGAAATAACCTTCGCCCGAACGCCCGAAGCCACTCATGCAGCCATAAGCGCCTCCCTTGACTCTTAAATTGATCCAAAGGTAATCATAGCTTAAAATGACTTTTAGTATCTTCAACGCTCCGGTATATTCCATTCCTGTACCTGCAAAGGTTCCACATCTCGCCACATAGTTAACCTGGGAAGCGGTTGTAAAGCCTTCGTTTCTGTTTCCTGACGGATAGAGGAACGAATATCGTTTCTCATCTCCTGCAGGCAGTCCATCCGTCAGCTTTTTCATTGCATCAGGAAGAAGGGCATATCCTTCTTTGTCTGCCGTATAGCTTACCAGCATATTACCTGTTGTAAAAAGCTTTTTCACCACAGACTGAAATCTGGTAATGAATGTTTTCTTATCAGCCGGATATTCCTTATCAAGCTTTTCCAAAAACTCATAATAACCGATTCCGCCGGTCATATCATTAAAGTAGGCTGCTGAAGAGAAATAGGATGTGGCTCTTGCCACTGCTGCTGAATGGCAGGCTCCCTCCAGTTTCATCCTTGCTCTGGATCTGGTTTCACTAATTACCTCACCCACCCGCTTTTCATCATCTAAAATAGAACGAGTCAGGATTTCATTTAGAATTGTAAAACCAAAATCTATTTTATCATAAAGCACTCTAGCACTTGCCATAAAATAGCCTTTAAACTGCCCTCTGTTCTGTAAATCAGGGTAAGAGGTGACGCTGAAGCTGACACCGCCGCTGTTTAAGTGAATCTCACTGGTTAAATCTCCATAGGTGTAGTTCTCGGTGTTAACATATCCAAGCAGGGATTTTAGAAATCCCACATAAGGTAAGTCCTCCATCGGCAGAACCGATGTATCAAACAGCACCTTTAAATAGCCGATTCCGGAACTGGACATCTCATGATGAATTACCTTAACTCCATGGGCCTCTTTCTCTTCCCAGACAATAGCCTCCGGCTCCCTGCTGATATCCTCTCTGGAGAGCATGGGGATCTTCTCTAAATCTTCCTGCGGTGATGGGTTTTCCTGATATTCCCTTAATGCTTTTGTCTGGTCAATGAACCGGTCTATCTCCGCTTCTGAAAGAGAAGCCTTATATTCTGCAAGCTTTCCAGCTGTCTTTCGATCTTCCTCCGCTGTTAAGTTCTTTTTCGGGCTGACCGTCAATACTGCTTCAAAAGGATTATCCAGTAAATACTCTCTGATCAGCTGTTCAAAATAGCCGTCGTCTACAACCTTCTTTAAATAATCAAAGGTAGCCTGATACTGTAAGTGCATCATGGGATCGCCGTCATAAAGCCAGCTGTCCATGCACTGAAGACCGTACATCAGTCCCTTTGGTGCAGAACCGTAATCAGCCTCCCGATAACGGAATTCGTAGTAATTCATACCGGCCTTTAAGCTTTTTTTGTTAATGCCTTCATCTGCAAGCTTTCTTAAGGTTCCCTTGACAACCGAAAGGAATTCTCCCAGCTGTTCTTTGTTTGCATTCTTTGATATAACTGTAAAATATGGCTGCAAGATCCCACTGTCGTATCCCCCAAGGATATCCTGGCCGATTCCTGCATCAATAAGCGCCTGTTTTAAAGGAGCGCCTGGTGCATCAAGAAGCGTATACTCAAGAATCTGGAACGCCACATATAGTTTCGGATCCAAATCGGTTCCCACCACGGTATTGATGGAGAGATATGTGGCATTCTCTTCGGATTCACCTTCTGTTATAGAATAGTAAGTCTCCTCCTGAACTGGATTCTCAAACGGTTTCTGTCTCTCAATTCTGGAATCAACTTCTGCCTGATCGTAGTGACTTAAATACTCTCTATCCAGCCATGTAAGCTTTTCCTCCATGTCCATATTGCCATAAAGATAAATATAGCTGTTAGAAGGGTGATAATATTTTCTGTGGAAGTTTAAAAATTCCTCATAAGTGAGATCAGGGATAAAGGATGGATCTCCTCCAGATTCCTGACCATAGCAGTTATCCGGGAAAAGTACCTTTCTGGTAAAGCGGTCAAGTACCTCTTCCGGAGAGGAAAAAGCACCCTTCATTTCATTATAAACCACTCCGTTATAGATTAAATCGGCGTCTTTGTCTTCCAGCTCATAATGCCAGCCTTCCTGCATAAAGATCTTCTCTTCTTTATAAATGTTGGGATGAAGAACTGCATCCATATAGACGTTCATCAGATTATGGAAATCTTTTTCATTGCAGCTTGCTACCGGGTATACGGTTTTATCCGGATAAGTCATCGCATTTAAAAATGTGTTAAGAGAGCCCTTGACCAGTTCCACAAAAGGGTCCTTGACCGGGAACTGATCGGAGCCGCATAAAACACTGTGTTCCAGAATATGAGCCACTCCTGTGCTGTCCTTTGGAGGGGTTCGAAATCCAATGGAAAACACTTTATTCTCATCTTCACATGGTATGGTAAAAATTCTGGCTCCGCTTTTCTTATGATGGAGTACACACCCTGTGGCGTTTAACTCCCTAATTTCTTTTTCCTCCACAACCTCATAGGCTGCAAGTTTTTTAAACAGATTCATATATTATTTTTTCCTCCTGCAAACTCTGTATTAATTACATATTGCCCACTAATTTGTCTTTTAATATCGCTGCGCATTCCCTGACACAAAAATGTACAAAAAGAACAGGATCTGAACCGCAGGATATCCCGTAAATGTCGGGAATTCCCCATTTTTTAGCAATTTGCTGCGCACGAAACACATGAAAATCACTGGTCAGCACTCCTACTCTTATTGGTTTATCCGGTACCTCTTCAAATGCTCCCGGAACCACAATCCCCGGGCTGTTCAGTCTGTGGGATTTTTTCTTAGCCTGATCCTCTTCAATGGCTACACGGCTGTATGCAATATTCTCAACCGTACTGCGGGAACGTGTTTCTAATATAAGCTGTTCTTCTCTTACGCCGTTATAAACCAGATAATCTCTCATGGCCTCTGCCTCAGCAACCGGCTCATCTTCTCCCATGGCACCGGATAAAACAAGAACCGTCCCCGGATTCCTATCCACATATTCCACCGCCTTATCCAGGCGCTTTTTTAAGGATTTGGTGATTCCGGTCTCCTTTACCTTCGCCCCAAGAACTATTACATAGTCCAGATTCGATGTGTCACGAACCGCCACTCCTGTAAATACCAGAATTTCAACCACAGCAAACACCAGAATACCGGTACAGCACATGGTTGCAGCTGATACTGGAACCCACAAAGGCACTTTATCCTTATGCTTTATATAGGTTTCCCATCCTCCTGCCAATAACATGCATATAGCTGCAAAAAACAGCCATATCAGGGAAAAAGAAGTGGTTAATCCTGAATAAACCGCGATGACAATATAATAAATGACACATATAACAGCTGTCAGCCACAAAATCCATATCATACGCAAGCCTCCGCTCTGCTAGCTTCTAATTATTTAAACTGATTTAGACATTCTATAGCATACCACAATATGGCAGTTTCTACAACAAGCACCAGGTCGCGGGAAAAGAAAAACACCATCCGGCTGCTTCACCTGCCATGCCGGACAGTGCTAAAAATCTGATCATAATCTATTCCATTTCACTTCTACGCAGAATGTCGTATGGTTCCACCGCTGCATCAAGTTGAACAAAAAGGATCTGTCTGGAATGAGGTGCGCTATCCTGTGATAACCCGTCTTCATTCCATATACCTTTTACCGTCACTTCTAAGTTTCTTCCATCCGGCTTCATAACTTCAATGGTTTCTCCCACCGTGAATTTATTCTTCTGTTCGATTCTTGCATACTCTCTCTCATCAACAGACTCCACCGTTCCTAAATAGGTGTAATTTTTTACATAGGTATTGTTGTCATAAATCTGAGTGGTGGCATCAGCCTTACCGAAATAGAAGCCGGTAGTAAACTCTCTGTAGGTACACTTCCCGATTTCAGAACGGTACCAGTCCATATTTGCTTTATAAAGCTCTGGATCTTTATTGTAATCATCAATGGCTTTCCGGTAAGTTCTCGCCACTGTAGCCACATAAAGAGCCGTTTTCATACGTCCTTCGATCTTAAAGCTGTCAATTCCTGCATCCATCATCTGAGGAATGTATTCAATCATACACAAATCCTTGGAGTTAAAGATGTAAGTCCCCCGCTCATTTTCATATAATGGCATATACTCACCTGGACGTGTTTCCTCTACAAGGGAATATTTCCATCTGCAGGGATGAGAGCAGGCTCCCTGGTTTGCATCTCTGCCCGTCATGAAATTACTCAGTAAACAACGGCCGGAATAGGACATGCACATGGCTCCGTGTATAAAGCTTTCAATTTCAAGATCTTCCGGAATCTTTCCTCGGATTTCCTTAATCTCAGTAAGAGAGAGTTCTCTGGCTGATACCACACGTTTTGCCCCCAGCTGATGCCAGAACAGATAGGTTCCGTAATTTGTATTGTTGGCCTGGGTGCTGATGTG
>JAQSYE010000161.1 GCA_029256305.1 Lacrimispora sp.
ACTTCCATGATGTTATCTTATGGATTCTAATAACTCTACTATTCTTTCCAATTCTGCCTCAGAATAGTACTCAATTTCAACTCTTCCTTTATTTTTATCCTTTCGGTTGATGCTGACTTTGGTCCCCATGGCAGTTTTCATACGATCTTCCAGCTCCCGGAATATCAATGAAATACTTTCTTCCTCTTCTCTAACTTCTTTTGTCTCTTTCTTTTTTGATAAAGATTTTACAAGTTTTTCCACTTCCCGAACACTCATATTCTCAGCCACAATTTTTCCGGCAAGCTGATATTGTAGATCTCCATCCTCCACGGCCAATAAGGCTCTGGCATGTCCACTGCTGATCTGATCCTGTATGAGCATATCCTGAATGCGCTCATCCAGCTTCAATAATCTCATACTGTTCGTTATGGTAACCCTATTTTTCGCTACGCGGGCCGCTATTTCTTCCTGTTTCAGACCAAATTCCTGCATCAAAATAGAATAAGCCCTGGCTTCTTCTATTGGATTTAGATCTTCCCTTTGAACATTTTCAATCAGTGCTATTTCCATGGACTGCTGTTTTGTATATTCCCGGATTACCACCGGCACTTCTTTTAAACCAGCAAGTTTTGCTGCTCTCCATCTCCGTTCACCAGCAATAATTTCGTAGTATTCGCCTTTTTTTTGAACCAGAAGTGGCTGTAAGACACCATACTCCTTCATGGATTCAGCCAATTCCACCAGTGCTTCTTCCCGAAATTCTTTTCTTGGCTGATTATGATTAGGCTCTACCAGAGAAATTTTCAAAAACAGCTCTTTTCCTGTTTCCGAACTCGCTTTTTCTTTTTCCGACAATGCTATCGCATGCTCTGCTTCTCTATGATTCCTTATTTCCTGTTCTTCTGCTGCAGATTCTTCCATTACTTCATCTCCAAAAATCGCACCAAGTCCTTTTCCTAAACCCGTTCTCTTTGCCATGTCTAGATCTCTTCTCCTCTGCTGATAACTTCTGCCGCCAGTAACCGGTAGCTTTCTGCCCCCGCTGATCTGGAATCGTATAAATTAATCGGCATTCCGTGGCTGGGAGCCTCTGCCAGTCTCACATTTCTGGGTATAATTGTTTTATATATGTTCTGATTTAAATTGTTCTTTACGCTTTCCACAACTTCCAAAGATAGATTTGTTCTTGCATCATACATGGTGAATACAACTCCTTCCATTTCCAAAGAAGGATTTAATTTCTTTTTTACTAAATTTACTGTTTTTAATACCTGACTAAGTCCTTCCAATGCATAGTATTCGCACTGGATGGGTACTAGAACGGTATTTGCTGCTGTTAAGGCATTAATTGTCAATAGACTCAATGACGGAGGACAATCTATAATAATAAAATCATAGTTTTTCTTGACTTTTTCAAGATATGACTTAAGGAGTATCTCCTTATTCTCAATTTCTAACAGTTCTATCTCAGCTCCTGCCAGATCTACATTGGATGGCAATAGATCCAGATTTTCCTGAACATTAGTAATCAAACATTCTTCTATCTCACACTCTCCTACCAATAGATCATAAATAGTGCGTTCTATGGTTGATTTATCCATGCCAAGTCCGCTGGTTTCGTTACCCTGTGGATCAAAATCCACAGCTAATACCCGCTGTCCTGACTCCGCAAGACAAGCTGATAGGTTAATTGCAGTAGTCGTTTTACCGACTCCGCCCTTCTGGTTTGCTATCGCAATGATTCTTCCCATTTTTAATTTTCTCCTGTACAACGTCCGGAAATTGCAGTTCAAATTAGAGTATAACATATTTTTTTTTTTTTTCCTATGGTTTCAAGTAAAATAATACAGAAATTACAAAAAATGTTTCACGTGAAACATTCTTCCAAGTTTAAGAATAAATTAATATGTTTGACGTTGTAAGTCCATATTGATTATATTATAATAGGAAGAGATAATCCGCTATTAGGAGGTATATAATGAAAACTAAGAGTAAATTACTGACTCTGCTTATTCTTACGGCAAGCACAGCTGCGGCGACTACAGTTATTAATAAATTTGTTAAACTCTCTGCTTCTTCAAAAAATATATTAGCAGATACAAAATCCTTATGTTATAAATGGAGATTCGGTAATATTCAATACACAAAATCAGGTACAGGAAAGCCTCTCCTTTTAATTCATGATTTGACTGCGCACTCCAATGGATATGAGTGGAACAGTATGATTTCATTGTTGAAGGAACAGTACACCGTATATACTATTGATTTGTTAGGCTGCGGTCAATCTGAAAAACCGGACCTGACTTATACAAATTATCTTTACGTACAGATGATTTCTGATTTTATTAAATCGGAAATCGGACACAGAACGAACGTAATCGCTACTGGTGCTTCCTCAGCACTGGCGCTTATGGCTTGTAATAATGCACCCGAACTATTTGATCAGATTATGCTGGTCAATCCAGAAAGTCTTATGACCTGCAGCCAGATTCCCAATAATCATGCCAAAGTATATAAGTTTATTCTGGATCTTCCCGTATTGGGTACTCTTCTATACCATATGTCTGTTAGTAAACAGTCTATAATAGAAGAATTTAGCAAAAATTATTACTTTAACCCTTATTCCGTGAAAGGTTCAATAATCGATGCATATTATGAATCGGCCCATTTAGGTGAATCTCCTAAATCGCTTTATTCCAGTGTAAGGTGCAATTATACCAAATGTAATGTGACTAACGCATTGAAGAAAATCAATAACAGCATATACATTACAGGTGGTGAGGAAATGGAACATATCAATGATGTTATTTTGGAATATCAAAAATATAATCCTGCTATCGAAAGTTCCTTGATTTCAAAAAGTAAGTATCTCCCACAACTGGAAAATCCTAACAGCCTATATCAAATAATACAGATGTACTTTTTATAAAAAAATGTTTCACGTGAAACATTCCGCTTGAGATCATTATTTCTCTCTAGGATGTTTCACGTGAAACATTTTACTTTAATGGTTCTTTGGATGGCGATCCTGCTTTTCTTGGATATTTCTTTGGAATACCACTTGTTTTATTAATCTTTATCAAAGATCTCTCTGCCTCTGTTCCTGGCAATAAAAATAGTTCTGTCATCTCTATTTTTCCACCGAGAAGAAAAACTGCATGTTTTGCTTCTGCCAACTCATCTTCTATTTTACCAGCTTTGTATGGAATAAAACTTCCGCCTACCTTTACGAATGGCATACAATATTCTGATAAAGTACTTAGATTTGCAACTGCTCTGGAAACGCAAAGATCATATTGCTCTCTATGCTTTACATCACGTCCTAAATCTTCCGCTCTCCCATGAATGGCACATATACCTTCTAAATCCAACTTTTCGATTACTTCATTAAGAAAATTCACTTTTTTATTTAAAGAATCCATTAATGTAATTTGAAGCTGTGGAAATGCTATTTTTAATGGTATGCCGGGAAATCCAGCACCCGTACCTACATCGATCATACTATATCCCTTGGTATCCATGTCGTTCACTACTTTAACTAAAGATAAACTATCAACAAAATGCTTTGATATAACTTCATCCATCTCTGTGATTGTAGTAAGATTCATTACTTTATTCCATTCAACTAATATCTCAAAATACTGATAAAATTTATCCAATTTACTTTTTTCTAAATCAATAGACAATAAACTCAATTCCTTTTGAAATTTCTCATAAAAAGCATCTGTCATATTTTCAATCTCACTCCTTTTAATTCGAATTTTTATGAAACCTCATCTGTTCTAAGTAAACAAGAAGTACAGAGATGTCTGCTGGTGAAACACCTGATATTCTGGATGCCTGTCCAATCGACATGGGTTTATATAAATTCAGTTTCTGAATAGCTTCTCTTCTCAGTCCTTTTACTTCCGTATAATCGAAGTCCGCATGCAGCTTTCTGTTTTCCAGTTTCTTATACTGTGCTACCTGTTGCTTCTGTCTGCGTATATATCCTTCATACTTAATATTGATATCTACCTGTTCCATCACGTCATCCTGAAGAGAAGGACGGTTAATATCAATATCTGTTAACATAACATATCCAAGTTCTGGTCTGCGCACCAACTCTGCTAAAGTTGTGCCTGTTTTTAACGGCGTGCTTCCGTTTTTTTCCAAAAACGCCTGCACTGTGGCGGATGCTCCTATGTTCGTTGATTCCAGACGCTTGATTTCAAAATTAATCGCCTGTTCTTTATTTAGTAGCTCCCCATACTTATCATCGCTGATCAATCCTATTTCATGCCCGATTCCCATCAGTCGAAGATCTGCATTATCCTGACGAAGAAGAAGCCTGTATTCTGCCCTTGAAGTCATCATACGATAAGGTTCCAGATTCTCCTTGGTAACAAGATCATCAATCAGAACGCCGATATATGCCTGTGATCGATCTAATACAACCGGCTCCCTCTTAAGAATCTTCATGGCAGCATTCACTCCCGCCATAAATCCCTGAACAGCTGCCTCCTCATAACCAGAACTTCCATTAAACTGCCCTCCGCTGAATAAACCACTGACGACCTTAAATTCCAAAGTTGCATTGAGTTGCCTGGAATTGATACAATCGTATTCAATTGCATAAGCATTTCTCACGATCTTAACGTTCTCCAACCCTGGAACTGTTCTGTACATAGCATACTGAACATCCTCAGGAAGAGAACTTGACATACCTCCCAAATACATTTCATTGGTGTAAAGGCCCTCTGGCTCCACAAATACCTGATGACGGTCTTTATCCGGAAACTTTACCACCTTGTCCTCGATGGATGGGCAGTACCTTGGTCCTGTACCCTCGATCGCGCCAGAATACAGAGGCGAACGATCCAGGTTATTCCTGATTATTTCATGAGTGCTGTTGTTCGTATAAGTAAGCCAGCAGGATATCTGCTCCTTCTGGATGGATTCAGGATCAGTCGAAAAGGAAAACGGCACTACTCTCTCATCGCCCAGCTGTTCTTCCATTTTAGTAAAATCAATGCTCCTCTTGTCCACTCTAGCTGGAGTACCCGTTTTAAAGCGCCTCATTTCAATTCCATTGGCCTTTAAGGAGTCAGTTAAGTAATTGGCTGCCTGCAGTCCATTTGGCCCCGTATAATTGCTTACATCACCATAAATGCATCTGGCTTTTAAATAAGTTCCAGTAGCAAGTACAGCGGCTTTGCATCGGTAAACTGCACCGGAGTAAGTCTTTATCCCTGTCAGAATCCCATTCTCTGTTATAATCTCTGATACCTCTGCCTGCCGGATGGTCAGATGATCTGTGTTCTCCAGAACCATCCTCATAGATCTTGAATATTCCTGTTTATCAGCCTGTGCTCTTAATGAGTGGACAGCTGGTCCCTTAGACTGGTTAAGCATCTTTGACTGAATAAAAGTCTTATCAATGTTTTTCCCCATTTCTCCGCCTAAAGCATCCAGTTCTCTTACCAAATGGCCTTTTGAGCTTCCACCAACATTAGGATTACAGGGCATCAGGGCGATACTGTCTACACTGACAGTAAATATAATCGTTTCAAGCCCCAACCTGGCACATGCCAGGGCAGCCTCACAGCCAGCGTGACCAGCGCCGACTATTACTACGTCATAAGACTCCTCTAAATACTGCATTTTATCTCCTCTTTTCTGATCCTTACTTACCCATACAGAACTTACTGAATATTTCATTGACCAGATCGTCCTCTACTGACTCTCCAAGTATGATTCCAAGCTGTTCATAGGCATCCATTAAGTCAATGGAATAGAAGTCCTCAGCCATCCCGTCGTGTATACTTTGCTCCACCATACCAAGACTATTAAACGCTTCTACAAGTGCATTTTTCTGTCTTACATTTGTGATATATACCTGATCATTAAAATCAATTTCGCCTTCATAAAACATGGCTTTGACTTCATGCTCCAGATCCTCTATGCCAGAACGGTTTATGGCGGAAATTGTGATCACCTTATGACCGGTTCTTTTATTTAATAATTCCGGTGTAACAACCATGGTTAAATCTGATTTATTTAAAACAATAACAGCTTTCCTGTTTTCAATAAAGCTTAATATCTCCTCATCATTCTCATCAAGCGGGCAGGAACCATCCACCACATAGATAATTAAATCAGCACTCTCAGCAGCTTGTCTGGCCTTTTCAACCCCTATTTTCTCAACTACATCCTCGGTATCTCGAATTCCAGCCGTATCAATCACATTCAGACTCAGATCTTCAAGCATAATCTGCTCCTTTAATGTATCACGGGTGGTTCCAGCAATTTCTGTAACTATGGCACGATCCTCACCTACAAGAACATTAAGCAGAGACGATTTACCCGCATTGGGTTTCCCCATAATTACAGTCTCAATTCCCTCAGAAAGCACTCTTCCATTCTCAGAAGAGCGAATCAGGCGCGTCAGTTCCTCTTTTAAAGGAGCAACTGCATGAAGAAGAGTCTCCTGATAACCATCCAGAGAGATATGCTCCGGGTCATCAAGCGCCGATTCGATAAAGGCAATATGATAAATAATCGTATCTCTCAAGGCACCAACACGCTTGGAAACAGCACCATCTAACTGACTGACTGAAGATTTTAAAGCATATTTATTTTTTGCATTAATCACATCAATGACTGCCTCTGCCTGAGTTAAATCGATCCTTCCGCTTAAAAATGCCCGTTTCGTAAACTCTCCAGGTTCAGCCGGTCTGGCTCCATACTTTAACACTGTCTCCAGTATTCTTTTTGTAACCAGAATGCCTCCATGACAGTCGATCTCAACCGTATCTTCACCGGTATAACTGGCCGGTCCCCTCATAATTAATACCAGAACTTCATCAATCAGTTCCTCACCATCATAAATAAATCCATAATGAATCGTATGGGATTTCTCATCAGAAAGCTTAATAAAACATTTTCCTTTGCCCTTAAAAATCCTGTCTATAATCTGAAATGACTCCTCACCGCTGATTCTTACAATTCCTATCCCAGAACTGGACATCCCAGAGGCTATAGCCGCTATTGTATTCATCTTCATATTCTGTCACCTATTTTACACCAGTCAATATACTGGCGTGAGAAAAGGGTTGAGGGTGCCTTCCGACAGCCCCAACCCCTCATTGTTGTTTGACTATTTATCTCTATCCTGATACCGATCTTTTTTTATATGTTCCTTTTTCAGGGAAATTACCACATGTCTGAACGGCTCTTCTCCATCACTTCTGGTGACAACAAATTTGTCATTCTGAAGTGCGGAGTGAATGATTCTTCTCTCATACGGATTCATAGGTTCCAGAGAAACCGGTCTTCTGGTACGCTTTACTTTATAAGCAATGTTCTTAGCAAGCGTTTCCAGAGTCTCTTTTCTTCTCTCTCTGTAATTTTCTGTATCCAGTTTAATACGAATATACTCTTCGCTTTCTTTATTTACAACAAGACTTACCAGATATTGCAGTGAATCCAGAGTCTGTCCTCTTTTTCCAATCAGGATTCCCATGTCATTACCGGACATATTGATGGAAAGTTCACGTTCTCCCTCATCAAATGCCGCTTCCATAGAAACACCTAAATCCATTGCACTAAATACATCGGAAAGAAAGGTCATTGCCATGTCCTCCAAGGTTTCTTTCTTCCTTGCGCGGATGACAGCAGGCTTTGAACCGATAAATCCCAGAATACCATTACTTCCTTTATCAACAATCTCATACTCCAGTTTATCGCTGGTTGTCTCCAGTTTGATTAATGCTTTTGTAATCGCTTCATCAACGGTCTTTGCTGAAACTGTAATCATATCCATAGGTCACCCCTCCTATTTATTGTGCTTTTCATTGTACTTCGAAACCATACGTGCCTTGGCAGAAATGCTGTTTGGATCAGAACCTGTGGTTTGATAGTAATCGTTAGAAGCCTTTACCTGCTCCTTTGCTTTTTCTATTTTAGCACTCAGTTCTTCTTCTGCCTTCTCATTGTTAGCCTGAAGATTCTTAAGGCTTGCTGTAGCATTCTGAGAAACACGCTGAGGAGGAAGACCTTTTTTTGCACGCTTTTTATTAGCCTTATCCAGATTTTTCTTAATCATCTCATCCATATCAATGCGGTTTAAATGACGGTTAATTAAAACCTGCTGAATAATCTGGAACACACTGGAAGCAATCCAGTAAATACCAATGCCCGACGCAAATGTAAAGCAGAAGAATACAGACATTAAAGGCATCACTGTATTCATACTCTTCATAGACTGAGCCATGGTATTATTATCATCTCCACTGCTCTGAGGCTGATTCACGGTCATAAGCTTTGTACTGAACCACTGGCTTGCACCTGCAAGAATAGGAATCAGGAGAGCAAGACTTAAATGAAATCCGCCTCCGCTTGGAAAAACAGCACTTGATGGTGTTGATGCCAGGTTAATTCCAAGGAAAGAGTTCATATGCTCAATCTTTGCAGCATTGGCAGTAATGGTGTCCTGGATGGTTGGATAAAGAGCCTTTAAAGCATTCCACTGATCCGGATTTAACTGGTATAAAAAATCTACCATTCCATTACTGGTATTTAAATCTCCGATTCTTGTTAAGGTAACCTTATGATCTGCTGCAAACTGGGTCAGCTGAGTCACATGATCGCCTCCAAGAGAAGTAATTGCAGTCACTACATTAACAAAAACAGCCTTAACACTCTGTACGTAAGCAGGAATATGATAAATAACCTGATAAAGAGCGAACAGAATTGGCATCTGGATCACCAGCTGGACACAACCACCAGTCATAGATGTTCCGTATTTCTCATAAACTGCCTGCATCTCCACGTTCTGTCTTCTCATGGATTCCTGGTCAGTTTTTCCTTTATACTTTGCCTGAACGGCGGTAAGTTCCGGCTGCATAACGCTCATCAGCTTTGACGATTTCTGCTGTTTTAACGTCAGCGGGAACATTAGAAGCTTTGTTACGAGAGTAAATAAAATGATACATAAACCAATATTCTGAATTCCAACTGCAGATGTCATCTGAAAAAGCAAATCCATGATTACACCCAGAAAAGTTGCAAATGGTCCCAGAAAACCTCCTACCTTAGTGAGTACTAAGAATTCCAATGAAATACCTCCTCGTCATTTACGGAACTGGATCATAACCGCCTTTTGCAAAAGGATTACAACGAATAATTCTTATGCAAGCCAAAAACGTACCTTTCAACACACCGTACTTTTGGAGTGCTTCAATGGCGTATTGAGAGCACGTAGGTGTGTAAATACAGTGAGTTCTTATCTTCAGAGGAGACAAATACTTCTGATAACCTCTGATCATCAAAATCATGATTTTTTTTACCATAAGATCACTTCGATTCTTTTTTTAAAATGTTATGAAGTCCGCACAAGTGCAGATATGCACTTTC
>JAQSYE010000162.1 GCA_029256305.1 Lacrimispora sp.
CAATACGTTATGAAAGCAGAGGCAATTCTACCCAATAATACGAAAGAAAGCCTTGTTTCCGGTGCTCTCACCGTAAGTGCAAACGACAGAACCGGATTTGCTTTTTCCCAGGATTCTGAGTATAAATCCGGATCTGGCGCGTATAGGGAAAATGGTATTTTAAAAGAAAATGCACAGGTAATTTATGTGACTTCCGAAACAGCAAAAACTGTAACTCTTGATGTTAAAGTCAACAGTTCCGGCAAAAAGCAAACGGGTACCGGCATAGGTCAGATTTTAACATTACGTCAAAAAGGATACGACACAACTCCTCTTGCTATCCGCTTTATTGGACAGGTTACAGACAGCAATATGGCTGGGCAACTTAACAGCAGTGGCTATCTTGAGGTAAAAGGGAAAGCAGCCTACAAAGAAACAAATATGACTCTAGAAGGGATTGGCGATGACGCAACTGCTTATGGATGGGGTTTCTTAATCAGAAATTACGGAAATTTAGAAATTAGAAACTTCGGTGTCATGTTATTCCCAGATGACGGTATTTCACTTGATACATCAAACTGCAATATCTGGGTTCATAACAATGATATTTTTTATGGAAAAGCAGGATCTGATGCCGATCAGGCGAAAGGGGATGGTTCTGCTGATGTTAAAAGCGGATCCACTTATGTAACCATGTCCTACAACCATTTCTGGGATTCCGGGAAATGTTCTCTTTGCGGAATGAAAGATACGGCAGAATTTTTTGTAACGTATCATCATAACTGGTACGACCATTCCGATTCCCGCCATCCAAGAATCCGGGCAGCCTCCGTGCATATTTACAACAATTACTTTGACGGTAATGCAAAATACGGAATTGGGGTAACAAAGGCAAGTTCTGCATTTGTGGAAACAAACTATTTCAGAAAATGCAAATACCCTATGATGAGTTCCTTACAAGGTACGGATTCTTTGGGTGAAGGTACGTTTTCCGGTGAAAATGGCGGTATGATCAAAGCCTTTAACAATATAATTGAAAATGCCTCCAGCCTGATCTATGCAAACTCCAATGAAGGAACCACAAACAAAGATGCGGTCTCCTTTGATGCTTATTTTGCATCTGCAAGAAATGAAACCGTTCCCAGCCTTTATAAAACCATAGCAGGAGGCTCTGTTTATAATAATTTCAAAGACATCGGTGTCAGCCTCACTGATATTGATCCTGCTAGTAACGTTGCACAGATCGTTACAACAAGTGCGGGACGTTTGAACCAGGGTGACTTTACCTGGAAATTTAATAATACAGTCGATGATACCTCTTCTGATTTAAACACAGCATTAATGTCCAAAATAAGAAGCTATTCAACAAATCTACTATCAGTTGGAGGTAATTAACCCACTCTCCGAATAACAAACAGACACGCGGCAAATAGCACATTTATTGCGTGTCTGTTATCTATCCAATTTTACTATTACAATATATTTGTAATCTTGCTGATAATGCTTTTAATGACCAGCATCTCAGAATCGGATATACTACTGTTAAAATCTGACTGGGCATACAAACAAATCGTTTCAATATCTCTATCTGTTAACTTCTTACTGTTTGCGATATGATTCCATAATAAAGTAATAATCAACCTGCCTGAATCAGATAGTATAGAGGTATCCATATCAAATAACGGAAACTTGAAAACGGATTTAAAAGCTTCCGAAAGGTCCTGTTTCATGCTTTTTAAATCATCATAGCTTCTCGCTCTTCCATTATCGTTCCATTCTCCGGTTGCTATTAATCCGCCTTCGGATTGTAATTGAGATAATCGGACCACTTCTTCCGGATATTCTTTTTCTAACTCAGTGAGCGGTAGTTTATTTCTACATAATAGCTCCAAATTAACATTAAAATCACGGAGATATTGACAGGCGCGGTTATTCAATGTCTCAACTCGTAAGCCATGAAATTCTGAAGTAACAGGTTCAAGCAAAACATTTATCGGATCGCTTCTTTTCCTCAGGCCACAGCTTATCCAGCCTGTCAGCGCAGCATTTACGAATGCATCAATAATTGTATAGGTCGACGGATATGGAAACAGGTATGCGGGAATTATTCTCATGGCTGGAATACCATATTTATTGATCAGAATATCTTTTGTATATTCACCCAATCGTCCCTCAAAAAAAGAGGAATAGGATGGCGGTGCATAGGTCGCTGACGCAATAGCAAGAGACGACTTATTTTTCTCCAATATCATTGCTGCCTGGGCAATTCTTTTATCCTGTATCTCTTTATCCCAGTTTCCTTCTATAGAAATGAAATGTAACGTATGATCTGGCACGTGAAAGCCTCCTTTTCATTTAAAGTTCCAATTCATTATATCGGCGCTCTGATACCGTGTCAATACATGTAAAAACAGATTTCGACTGCAGATTAACTCCGCTTTCTCCATGTAAGGCAAACCCGTATGATACGGTACATGATACGATTCTGGCTGCCTATGACGAACGATCCAAGGGAGGTTATATTCCAAGGGTTTCCAAACGCTGTACGATCCTTTTTATTTTCTCTTCTATACCATCACCCGTTTTTGAAAGACGCAATTCATCAACAATACTGCCATCACGCATAAACAGGATACGTTACCACAAATAATGTCGGAATTTGTATTTGACACCAATTAACCTATCAGTTAAGCCCCTGACACGATAAGTGTCAAAGCTTTTCCCTGATGTGACAGCAGATTTCTTGGCATCAAAGTAATCCACAGAAGGGAATGATCGTTATGAACTATATTATCGAAACGGATCATCTAACGAAGCGGTATGGTGCCACTGCCGTTGTTGATCAGGTAAATTTTCATGTGCCAAAAGGAAAAGTTTATGGACTGCTTGGCAGAAACGGAGCAGGCAAGACCACTGCAATGAAAATGATGTTACAGTTGGTTTTTCCAACAGATGGCTCTATCCTGCTATTTGGTAAAGATTGCAGGGACAATGCTGCTGCCATTTATAAGAATATTGGTTCTATTATTGAAACACCTGGTTTTTACGGTAATTTAACAGGAGAAGAAAATCTGGAGATTATGGCTAGATTACGGGGACAATTTTGCAAAAATGCAGTCCCAAACGCCCTTGAAATTGTAGGGTTGAATCAGGAAAAAAGAAAGATCTTTTCCAATTATTCTCTTGGTATGAAACAGCGGCTGGGAATCGCTGCCGCTATAATGCACAAGCCAAAGCTGCTTATACTGGATGAACCAATTAATGGGCTTGATCCAATTGGAATATGTGAAATCCGCACATTTTTATCGAAACTCAGCCGTGACAACGGTACTACCATATTTATTTCCAGTCATGTTTTAAGCGAGATTGAGCAAATCGCAGATATTATTGGTGTTATGCATCAGGGACGTCTGATAGAAGAAGTTGATATGGCAGAGTTGCGCAACAGAAGCCGAACGTATACGGAATTCGATTTATCAGATGGGCAAATGGCTGCAATAATAATAAAAAGCAGCTATCCTGGGACAGATTATACGATACAGAATAATACGCTGAAAGTTTATGGTCCCAGTCCTGTCATAGGGGAGATGAACCGTAATTTTGCTTTAAACGGACTGCTTGTCACAAGAATAAATCCCCGTGAAGAGAACCTAGAAGAATACTTTTCCAAACTGATTGGAGGTGGGGGTATTGCTTAATCTTATTTGCTGTGAACTGATTAAATTAAAGCGGTCAAAAATGATACCAATCAGTATTATCGGAGTGCTTTCAACACCATTGTTACTGCTGTTAGAGGCTGTGCAAACTCATTTTGACAAGCCAGGACTTGCCTTTACCTTATCTGACATTTACAAAAGCAGTGTACTGTATTCCATGCTTCTTACAAATATGATGATTTATGTGGCAATTACTGCATTCTTATTCAGCAGAGAATATTCAGAAAATACGTTAAAAACCATAATACCCATCCCGATTTCCAGATCAAGACTACTGATTGGCAAGTTTTGTGCCCTACTACTTTGGATTCTCGCGCTTAACTTTGTGACCTGGGCGGGAATTTTTATCGTCTGCGGATTGTATCACGTTGTGTTTACGCTGGAAAAATATAGCTTTCCTGCAGCGATCGTATGGCTTCCAACGTATTTATTGGGAGGGATCTTAATGTTTCTAACAATCTCCCCTTTTGCATTCGCTGCAGAAAAAACGAAAGGCTTTGTAGCTCCTGTCATTGGTTCAGCAGTAATCGTTATGGGCAGTGCTGCTCTTGCAAATCATGATTGGGGAGTTTTCTATCCCTGGACGGCTATTTTTTTTCTAGTGCAGGGTAAAATCAACAGCAGCGGTTATTCCACTGCTCTATCTGTGATAATTATCCTTTTGGTGTCAGCGGCTGGGTTTATTTTAACTTTTTATCATTTAAAAACAGAGGATCTGAAATGAAATTTTAATCTGGATTTTCTCGGAATTGCTGGCGTAATTCCCAGTGAGAATCTGCCTAAAGCAATGGTTGGGAGGTATAATAATTTCCCTTTTTCTCAGTATAATATCCCAATGCCTGCAAATAATAATTCTATTATTGGCAAGTAAAAAAAATCAATTTTGAGCAGAGGAGTAAATGAAATGAATCACGATAAACTTATAGCCCAGGTAAAAGACGAGTATGCAAGAATAGCCTCATCGGAATCCCAGCAGCATTTCCATCAGACAACAACCGAGGTCACACCGGAAGCGTATTATGAAAAACTTCTAAATAAAGTTTTAAACGAAATTGACAAAGGAACTTTTGATAATTTTAAATCCGGCGAGGAAGTCGTTACCGCTATTGCTAATGACAAAACCTGGCTTTCAAATTGGAAATAATACAGATATATCTCTCTATATCAAGAAAATTAAAAGAAGGTACATTACAAAATAATCATATATATTTTCAACAGATTATTTTATAATGTACTTTCTTGTGTTATCATAACAGCTTTTGATTGCCTCCACATATCACAATTTTACCATCACGAGCCATACCTTGCATAACGTTCCATCAGCATTACATATAAATGTTTGTACCATAATCGGATATGTTCCTTGAATATTCTGGCTGCAAGAAAACGGAGTATAGTTCCTCCCACACTCAATACCTGGGCAGGAGTAAGGTTCATTTTGCCTGTATTGATACTAATAATGGCAACAATCACCATCAAAACAGTCATAATTAACAGAATATAACCTTTTTCTCATTCAAATTCCCTCTTTTGCTTTCTTGCAAGATAGAGAAAATAAGGAACACCAATCACGGCAAAAATAATGCCTATGGGTGTTTCGTAAGGCTTATTAATTAATCTTCCTGCCAAATCTGCAAAAACCGTTAGCAAGGCACCGTACAGTCCTGATGCGGGAATAATATAGCGGTAATCTACCCCCACAAAATACCGAACAATATGAGGAGTGATTAAACCGACAAAACCAACCGGACCAACAATAATAACGGAAAGTCCTGTAAGCAGGAGCACAATAATTGTAGAAATGACCTTCACAAATCTTGTTTTTAATCCCAGACCCGTGGCTACATCTTCCCCTAAGCTGAGCACTGTGACGGAGGGTGAAAGTGCAACGGCTCCGACCACACCAAGACTAAAAACAGGAAATATGGTCAAAAGCTCACTCCATTTTGCCCCCGCCGTTCCTCCTGCTGTCCAATAAGCAAGAGCATGCCCCAGATGATATTTGATGGAAATATATTGGCTGAATGCGCCAAACAACATGGAGATTGAAATCCCCGCCAAAACAAGGCGCTGGGGCGTCATTCCCCTCTTTCCCATGGATGCAATAAAATAAGTCATTGCCGTTGTGACAGCAGCGCCCATACACGCAAACAACATGGTCTGTCCGTAAGTTCGCATTGGCAAAAATGCCATACAAAGTGCCATAGCAAACGTTGACCCCGAACTAATACCCATCAGTCCGGAGTCAGCCAGTGGATTTCTTGTTGTCCCTTGCATGATGGCGCCACAAATGGCCAAGCTGCAACCTACCATTAAATCCGCCACGGTTCTGGGAAGGCGCAGTGTCTGGATAATTTGATGCTCTGTTAATTCAGGATTGAATTGAAAAACAGCCTCCCATGCAGTGGCAATTCTCATGTCAGCAGCACCAAATGTAATGGAAGCTGCCGATATAATCAATAAAAGTCCAAATCCAAGAGCCATGTAAAAGGCAAAGTTGATAGAACCCTTCCATCCCTTTGTTGTCGTATTTTTCATGATATCGTTCCTTTCCGTGGTGATAGTAACATTACTATCGCCGATATAATCACTGATGACCTCCATGGAAACATCTCTGTATTGTTCCGCTGCGATAATTTCTTTTCAACAATTTCAGGCGCCTTAAGTTCCAGCTGGCTGTATAATAACATGCCTGGGTTTTGTTAGTTTTGACTAACCTAATAAATACTAGCATAATAAAAAATAATCGTCAATATGGCTATTCTCCAAGATGAGGAAGTTCCATTTTTTTCTATACTGTAAAAGCTCTGTGTTTATAAGAATTTCTGGCTCACTTTTTCCCCTTTCCACTTTGTATTTGGATCATAACTAAAACAAAATGGAGTACTTTCAATTGCATTAAACTTTGATTTCCAGTATACTTTCAATATCTCACGAAAAAAGGAGTATTTTCAATGAACAAATATGATGATGCGACCTGGGATTCCATGGCAAAAAAATATAACCTCCGTCAAATCCCATACGGACCGGGTACCGGGCATTATTTTCCGCCCCATTGGTCAAACGGATGGGTTGTAGAGGTCTCTCCTGCTGAGGGACTTTATGTCTCTAGTGCGGGGTTTACCCCCAATCAAACAATTGTTCATAAAATTGATATCATAGAACCATGTCTCTGGCTTTTTTGCATCGATTGCGGTGATATTATTTAATATATCAGAAGGGAAAAATGAAGCGGGCGATGCAGCTTCTATCCTCTGATTATTTAAGTATCCAACATATTGCTGAGTTGTGTGGTTATAAAAATGCATCAAAATTTACCGCGGAATTTCAAGAAATACACGGAATAACACCCAGCCAGTTCAGAAAGACATTTAATTTATAATAAATTATATTTTAACCGCACATTTAAGAGAAATAAACCGTTAAACATTTTGAGAGGAGGTTTTAAATGTCCGTTGATATGCAAAAACAATACGATAAAATCTATCGCTATTGCTATTATAAAGTAAGAAATTCTATATTGGCAGAAGATCTTACTCAAGAAACCTTCCTCAAATACTTTGCACAAAACGATTACATTGAACGCGGAAAAATGCTTGCCTATCTTTATGTTATAGCACGAAACCTCTGCGCCGATTCGTTTCGTAAAATCCAGCCAGAACTACTGACGGAGGATATCCCCCACACAGATTGCTTTGAGCAGATAGAACTTAATTATACACTCTGGCATGCGCTTAAAACCTTGCCCGAACAGGAACGGGAGCTGCTGCTGCTGCGATATGTCAATGAACTTTCTGTGGGAGAGATATCTTCTGTCATGGGTATTTCACGTTTTGCTGTTTACCGGAAAACGTGTTCTGCAATCGCAGCCTTAAAAAAGATATTAGAGAAGGAGGATTTTCAATGAACCGAAATTTGAAAAAAGAACTCAAGTCATCTTTTCAAGCACCGCCACCGACAGATCGGGAGCGCTTTTTAAAGCAGCTGCGTTATCCTAAAATCACTTATAGGGAATTCCTGTTGGCGCAGCTTCCATATATCCGCAAACGCATATGGATTGCTTCTGCATTCATTGTCTTTCTTGGCTGGATGATCGCTTTCCGTTTATCCGCTTTCCAATATTTAAGTGGGAATGGATTGAAAATATGGAGTATTTCCTCAGTTCTTCCATTTCTGGCAGTGATGACAATTACAGAAGTTTACCGCTCTTGCGCTTACAAGATGGCAGAACTGGAAGCGAGCTGCCGGTTCTGCCTGCATCAGATTATTACGGCACGAATCAGTATTCTTGGAGCAGTCAATTTTATTGTTTTAATCCTGCTTCTGATATTTATCAATCAGATATCAGCATACAGTCTGCTGCAAACCATTCTGTATACTATAATGCCATATCTTTGTGTGTGTGCAGTCTGCCTATGGCTGCTTAATCGAATACATGGATCAGATGGTATTTATGCTTGCGCAGCTGCAGCAGGTTTTGTCAGCGTAGCCAGTATTCTTTGTGAAAGCCTAGTAACTGTACTTTATACTGACCTGTATCTAAACAGCTGGCTGACACTTTTCGCTATCTGCCTGGTGATGATTGGATTTCAATTGCATAAATTCGCCAAAAAACTGGAGGAAAAACAATGGGACTTGAGCTTGACCTGGTAACAAAACAATATGGAAGCAAAACTGTCTGTGACCGTATTTCGATTACTTTTCAAAAAGGTATATACGGTCTTCTTGGCGCAAACGGAGCGGGAAAAACGACATTGATACGTATGATGTGCGGCGTATTGGCGCCGACTTCCGGTACAATCAGTTTTAATAAAATTGATGTCAGCCATGAAGATTACCGCGATGCGCTGGGGTACTTACCCCAGGATTTCGGCTACTATCCGGAGTTTTCAGCTCTGAATTTTTTGTTGTACATTGCCGCATTAAAGGGCCTGCCAAAGCCACAGGCGGAAGAAAAAGCATGGGAGCTTTTGGAGCAAGTCTCCCTTGATAAAGATGCCAGGAAACGGATTAAAACTTTTTCCGGTGGTATGAAACAGCGATTAGGTATTGCTCAATCCATGTTGAACAATCCTCAAATACTTATTTTAGATGAGCCCACTGCTGGTCTCGATCCCAAAGAGCGGATACGCTTTCGCAATATGATATCCCGCCTCGGAGCAGACCGCATTGTTCTGCTCTCCACCCACATTGTTTCCGATATTGAGCACATTGCAGGTACCATTCTTGTTATGAAAGACGGATCACTGATTCATCAGGGAACACGGGATGAAATTATAAGTTCCATTGACGGTAAGGTTTGGGAATGTACGTTATCCCAATCCGATTCTGTTGGCATATGCAAAAAATACCCAGTGATTAATATACGTCAAGAAAGCGGGGGGACAGTATTATTACGTTTGATTTCAGAGGAAAAACCATGTGCAGAAGCAGTAAACACACAGGCCACGTTAGAGGATTTATATTTATATTATTTCAGTGAGGTGAGTGAACAATGAGGGGATTTTGGGATTTAGTTGGCTTTGAATATAAAAAGATATTGTGTAAGAGAAGCATACAATTCACTCTAATTCTTTCTGTTCTCCTGACCGTAATCAACGTACCTGTCGCGCTCTACGGGGACTATTATGTGTATGGTATGCCCTACGAATCTAATTATACTGCGATGGTCAAAGATAGAGCCTATGCCCGGTCGCTTTCGGGGCGCCCGCTGGATACCGGATTGATTATGGAAACAGTTCATGCCTATGCACAGATACCACCTGCAGATGATTATCAGTCCACGCTGGAATACCAAACCATTGCAAGGCCGTACAGTGAGATCTATGGGGCAATCCGCGGCGTTTTCAATACAGCTTCAAAACGCTTTAATATGGAGGATTTTCAAATGCTGACCAAAGGGGAGGCGGATGGATATTATAGCATACGACATGAAAAACTAGAGCAGCATATTCTGCAGACACACATGAGTGATAAAGCCAAAGAACTGGTAATGGCGATGGATTCGCAGATAAAAACACCATTTACGTTTTCTTATACAGACGGCTATTCCCATTATTTTATGATGATCAATATCCTGGGATTATTCTGTGAATTTGTGATAGCAGTCTGCTTGGCCCCATTGTTTTCGAGAGAATACACCTCTGGAACAGATCAGCTTATTCTATCCGCCAAGCATGGAAAAAACAAGTTGATTGCAGCAAAAATTTTTACCGGTTTTTCATTGACTGCTATCATAGGTTTAATTCAGCTTACGCTGGCCTTTTGCCTGTCATTGACTATCTATGGTCCAGAAGGCGGTAGTGCTCCCCTGCAATTATTTAATGCTCTTTACCCGTATCCTCTCTCCATGGCTCAAACAGCATTGCTGCTAATGGTTGTCAGCTTGTTTGCATTCCTGATGACAGGTGCAATTACCATGCTGCTTTCCGCAAATCTTAAGACACCATTTGGAGTTATTGTTTTGGTAAGCGTATTACTGATAGCACCTATGATGGGCAGTGTTTCGGAACAGAATATACTGCTTCATAACCTGTATCAGCTTTTCCCAACACAAATGACTTCTCTTTCATCTGTAGCAGCTACAATTCAATACGAATTCGGAGGCTTAGTGATTCACCCTTATGTATTCCTGCCTCTGTTTGCACTTACACTCAGTGTAATACTGACACCTTTGGCCTATCATATATTTAAAAATCATCAGATTGAATAATATAGAAAAGCGGAGTCAGGTTACAGAGCCTATCTCCGCTTTTCTATATTAGACTATTTAATCATCAATACCTAACCCATGAAAGATTTTATCCATATACTTTTCAATCCGCGATATTCGTGTTGCAGACTTCTTGGCTCCATTAATAAAAGTTTATTTAGTAAAATGAATACTGGAAGGTGGTGATGTCATGCTTATGAAAGATTCAATCCAAAACTATATGAATAATAGCCGTGTACTAATTCGAGGCGTTGATTTTATTTATATTCAACCACATTCAGAGCTTAGAAATTTCATTTCTAATTACACAATTACTTTTCCAGGTATCGGTATGATGTCAGATAATTACGCTGTTATGCCTCACGGGAGTGCTACACTTGTGCTATCATGTACTGACAGCCATATCCACGGCGACTTGTTTGGTCCCATTACGAAACCTTCCTTTGTTGGCAAGTCAGCCAATAATTTCAGCCTTTTGTTTATTGTAGAGTTTCAGCCGGCTGGCTATTATGCCTTTAGCGGAATGCCGCAAAAAGAAATAACAGATTGTGTCATTGACTTTGAAATTGTTAATTCCTCTATGAACCGGCTGATGGCAAATGAACTGGAAACGTCGTTAAGTATAGAAGACCTGATTGCGAAAATGGACCGGCTGTTTCTTGCGCATCTAAAAGGTGCCTTTTATCGCCAGGAGTTTTCGCAAGCAAGTAATTTAATTATAAATAGTGGCGGGACTTTTTCAGTAAAAGAACTTTCGCAGAATGTTTTTTATAGCGAACGCCATTTAGGACGGCTTTTCGACGAATATATGGGCGTGGGTATAAAATCATTCTCCCGTCTTGTACGTGTAAACAGGTCTATACGACTTTTACAGCGACACGACTATGGCTTAACACAGGTTTTTATGGAAACTGGTTTTTATGATATGCCTCACTTTATCCATGATTTTAAGGCCATTTGTGGTATTACTCCACAGGAGTACCGGGATAATATGTCCGATTTTTACAGCGAGATTGCTAAATTCTAATATATAATTTAGTAAAAACGAAAAAGGAGTGATATTATGCAATATCAAGGAACTCTGATTGCCGTATCTGATATGGAGAGAGCAAAACAATTTTATGAAACTGTGATGGAGCAAACGGTTATAATGGATTTGGGAGTGCATGTGGCTTTTGGAGGTTTTTCCCTGCAATCTAATTACGCGGAACTTGTTGGTGCAGATTTGCCCGGTAAGGCACAGCCGAACAACTTTCAGCTTTACTTTGAAGTGGAGGATTTGGATGATTGGCAGGATAAAATCACCAGCACTGAAGGAATTGAATTTATTCACAAGGCGAAAGAATATCCATGGGGACAGCGCGTCATGAGATTTTATGATTATGATAAATTTATAGTTGAAGTGGCTGAAAGCATGGCAAGTGTCGCAAAGCGTTTTTTGGTACAGGGACTTAGCGTTGAGGAAGCTGCGGAGCGAACCATGTACCCTGTAGAATTTGTTAAAAGCCTTATGTAACGATTTTTAATTA
>JAQSYE010000163.1 GCA_029256305.1 Lacrimispora sp.
GCAGAAGAAAATGAACAGAAAAAGGCCCAGGCGCAGGA
This sequence comes from Lacrimispora sp., assembly GCA_029256305.1. Taxonomy (GTDB): domain Bacteria; phylum Bacillota; class Clostridia; order Lachnospirales; family Lachnospiraceae; genus Lacrimispora. The sequence goes on from JAQSYE010000163.1 coordinate 39, forward strand.
ATATGTGGATGCTGGCAGGGAGGAAGAAACTGCTGGAAACCGACTGGAGGCAAAAAAACAGTACCTGTTTGCAAAGAGTATTTATAAAGAACTGAAATTGGATGATAAGGTTGAGGAAGTAGACGGTCTGATTGAGATTCTGGAGACTGCAATGGAACAGGAAAAGGAAGAGCGTGAAATAGAATCAAAAGCAGCAGATGAAAATGAAAGTCAGGTAGACAAAAGTAAAAATGGTAAAACAGATAAAGAGGGAGAGAAAGCCAATTTAGGAAGCACTGGTCCTGGATCAGGAGTATGAAATAGCAATTTTTGTTTGGCAGGAGGGGCATATGGAAAAATGGAAGGACAATCATTTATCCGCTATACTTGAGTATCCCTTTGATTTTGAAAGATACATAGAAGAGAGATTGAGGGAAATAAGTGACTTTGATGAACGGCAATATGCAAAAAAGATATTGGCAGAAGGATTGGGAAAGCTTATCCAATGCACAGAATCCCGGTATCGGAGTTTAGAAAAACGTGTATATGAAGAACTGGAGATTGGAGCAAACCAGTATGAAACAGTTTTGACTGTTGTAAACCGGAATAATTATGACCCCACAAATTTAACGCTGTATCCGGTTGTAGAAGAGGATTTACAAGAGGAAATTCTGGTTGAAAAGCTTTCGAATGAAAATCAAATGTGGCTGGGAACAATTTACTTGAGAGTAAGCGAGCAGGAACAGAGAAGATTTGAACAGATACAAAGTTTTGCCGGTACTTTAAATTATGGTGAAGAAAAACAGGATACGGAGTTTTATGTCCAGCCAGCAAAACGTTACCGAAACATTATGGAGAAGGTTTACATAGTATTTCAGGATAATCATATTCCTTGGGAAACTATTAATACAGCGTATCTGGATAAGTTCTATGATGTTTACACGGTAGTACAAGAAAAGGGGACCGTAACCCTTGAAAATGCAGCAGTTATTTTTGACGAGTTTGAAAGCGCAGTATGCTATGGACAGGTACCTCTCTGGAATATGGAATGGGTGAAATTTGATAGCGGTGATTTTATGCTCCCCAGTATGAATGACATTTATTACGAACATGAATTTACTCTTGAGGATAAATCAGATGGAGATGGGTACTTAATCGAAACAAATGAAGATATCTTGGAAATTCGACATGAGAAAAAGAAAATTGTTATGAAATCCCAAAAAGAAACTTTTGAAAGCTGGAGGGTTCTTCATATTATTCAAAAGGAAACCATAATCTCTCTGGATTACGATACACCTATGATAACGAATCATAAAAACGATTCATTTATCCGCAGGTTTGCGGAGAACAGCCGTACAATGCTTATGACTAAAACTGATCTTTTCCGACGGATTATGGAACTGGATATCAGGGATTACATCGAGGTTATTGGATATGAGATTTGTTCCAATGTCAGAGATTATAAAACAGTGGAGAGCATGAACTGGTTTGTCAGAGATGAACTTTTTCCTATGGAGAGCCGAAAGGTAATGCTGCTGAAATTTAAGGAAAAGGAACCGGGGAATTACTTAAATGAAAGCATGGTACGTTACGTAATTTCACAGATACAATTAGAGATCAGCGAATATCGCTGTGTTGGAGTGATAATATGAATTACGCATGGGAGGCTGCCCTGGCTGCTGATGAGGCAGGTATCAGGCGGGAGGATATCCGATACATAGCAGTAAGGAATGGCAGTCCGTATACAGAGGTAACACTTGAGACAATCAATAGCAGAGGATTGGAAGAAAAGAAAGTAGAGATAAACCCTCTCTATCGGTTTTCCAGAGAGTTTTCAGAAATGTTTGATATCAACCTGGAGGGATATGAAACGTCAAGAAACTTGTTTTTTGATTGTGCTATGCAGTATCTGGTGCAGCTTGATTTGCGTCAGGGGCTGTCCAAGCAGGAATATGCTCTAAGGTTTCTACTTAGAGATCTGCTGGAAGGGGTATGCGGAAGCCAGGCAGCACGGGTGACAGAGCAGTTCGAAAAAGATAAGCTCCATCGTCTGCTTCGCCTGATATTAAAGCTATACCAGTGCGGAAGCAGCATTTATCTTTTCCGGGAAGTTATGCGGTGTATGTACCCGGACTCCATGGTATATGCAAATAATGAGGCGGCACGGCAGGTACTGGTATACGTAGGAATTAAGGAAACGGAAACAGAACGGGAACGGCTGGAGTTTTTGCAGGATATGTTTCTTCCGGTCAATTACCAGGTGTTTCTGTTCTGGGAGCATCATTTTGGCATTATTGATGTGGAGGAGACTATGGAATTCGGCCAAATGGTGTTATTTTAATAATAAAAAGGAGTCAACTGGATGAAATATTTTGAAGTTCAAGATACACCGGAGTTAAAGTATGCTCCTCAATTGAAAAACTGGTATGGAACATTTGATGTGCGGGATATTCGTCTAGAAACATTTCCCAAGTTGCCTGATATGCAAATGTTTCTTTTAGAATCCTCGGAAAATACTGTTTTTACAGACATTATTTTGTTTCCGTTTCTGCTGGTTTCACCTATGGTTCAAGAGGTCATTAAGATGTATCACGAATGTTGTTTTTTCAGGAATGTAATATTATTAAATCCTTCAAATCAGGAGTCAAAGCTCTATTATCTGCCTGTTTTTAGTGAGATTTCTAATATTCAGCTATATAAAAAACAATACGAAAATGGAAACAATATTTCGGATATGGTCATACCACTGAAAGAAGCAATTAATCCGGATAAAAATATTTTCTGGGTTCGTGATTCAAAGAAAAGACATATCATACTGTCTATGGACATGGCAGAAAGCCTGATTCGGCGTGATGTAACAGGTTTGGGATTATGTGAAGTTGAATTATATCAAGAAAATTAGGGAGGGAATATTATGAGAGAAGAAAGATTAATTGTACGGCCATTAGAAGATATGGAAATTTTAGATTACCATTCAAACCAGTTGATAAATGATCATGCTCATGTGCAGATGAGAGGCCGTATTCCCATGGATCGGAAAGAAGATTACATGAAGCTGGGGAAAAGGCAGACCTGGGTACAGGTAGTAGCTATATCAGGAAGAGAAGAGGCCAGCCTCTTTTACGGTCTCATTGAAACGTTACGTATAGAAGTAACAGTTGGGAGCTGTATAGTAGATCTGCACTTATTCAATGGTACGAAGCTGATGGATTATGAAGAGCACATTAGAAGTTTTCAGGAAGATGAGCTTACTTACAGTAGTTTACTTGATATTTGCAACCAGGGCTATGAAGAGGCAGCAAAGATTATGACAGAAGGAAAAGAGAAGAAAATTGACCGCTTTATCATGCAGTATAGAGAAACGGATTGGGAGTTTATTAAAAGGCTGGCGTCAATGAATCATACGGTAATCTTCGCGGATTGTGCCACAAAGGGAGAGCGGTATCATTTTGGGATTCCAGATAGAAAGGGAGAGAATGAAGGACTCTCCGGCGAATATTGGACACAGTATGATATGCAGGAGTATTGGGATAAGAAAAAACATGGTTTGTCTGTTCAGCCAGAGGATATGATGTCTTATGTTTGTGAAACCAGGGAAATTCACAAGCTGGGAGAAAGAAGTGTTGTTGATGGAAGAGAATTATTTATTTGGAAAATTGATTCTCGTTTAAAGGGGAACGAGTTGTATCACACGGTCTTTATGAAATCCCGCAGGGGTCTGCAGGAACCTGTTTACTATAATAATCGTGTTGCAGGTATTTCGCTTTTTGGAAATGTTGTAAAGGTAAAGAATGAGAAAGTACAGATAACAATACAAAGTGATGAAAATAAAGAACAATCCGGTGAACGCTGGTATTCATTTTCCACAGTCTATTCATCTCCAGATGGTACAGGCTGGTATTGTATGCCGGAAATTGGCGATACCATCCGGCTTTATTTTCCAATTACAAAGGAATCGGAGGCATATGTTGTAAGTGCGTATCATGAAAGTGATGCGAGGCTTAGAAAGAACCCTGATTGTAAATTTTTACGTAATAAAGAAGGAAAAGAAGTACAACTGTCCCCAGGCCGTATCTTAATGACAAATAATGATGGGACGTTTATTGAGCTATCCGATGAGGATGGAATTAATATTGTTAGTGAAGGCTCAGTGAATTTAAGGTCTGAGGGAAGTGTAAGCATAACAAGTTCTAATTCCTCTATAACCATGTCGGCGCCTAAAAAGGTTACTGTAAAACGGGGCGATTCAGTTCTTAATCTAAATGGCGATCTTACCATGGAGGGAACCAAAGTAATGCTGTAATAGATACCATTTAATTATATTCGGCAGAGTGGAAGGAGTGTAGTAGATGGAAGTTATTATTAATCAAAGGTTGAGACTGGAGACCGAGATCCCTGTTTTAAAAGTGGAGAAAATTCATTTTTCTTGGGTACTGGGTGAACATGGTTGTGTGGATTTTGAAGGCTATTTGAACAGAAACGTCAGTTGGAGATACGAGCAAATATGTGAAAAACAAATACAGCTATGTTTGATAGAGAGTGACAAGGTACAAAGAATTTTCTGTGGTTATATCAGTCAATTTAAGACGGAGGATGTTGGCCAGACAACACGATTTTACCTGCAGATAAAATCAGGTTCTGTGCTGTTAGACAGAGAATCATTAAGCCGATCCTTTCAGGACATTGCTAAATCATATGGTGAAATTGTAAGAGAGGCAGTTCAAGGGCAGTCAGGACAGGTAATAAGAGACAGAGATATTGATACAGAGATTGGTTTTCCTGTCATATGTTATAACGAGACTCCGTGGCAGTTTGCAAAACGAATGGCAGACCGACTGGGAAGTTTTGTGATTCCAGATATAGAAACCGGCAGGCCTAATCTATGGTTTGGTATGAGGCAGGGGAAAGAGATAGCACCGCTTTCGGAGGAAAGCTATACAGTAGAATTGAAGCCAATAGGAAAGAGAACTGGAATTACCTATTATTCAGAAGGAAAGAGTTTTTATAAAATAGGTGATTTTATGAAATACATGGGAAGAAAAGTTACAATTACTGGTGTGGAAGGGCATTATGAGTATGGTGATTTAATCTTTTACTATACTTTAGAAGAGAGAGCTTTCCGTAATGTAAGCCCTCAGTATTGTGGACAACCTTCTGGTTCGGGTTTCTGGGGAACGATTCAATCAGTAAAAGAAGACAGGGTAAGCATTGCATTGGATATTGATCAGAAAAAGAGTACCGGAAGCTATTTCTATCCATGGTATCCGGAGACTGGGAATATTATGTATGCAATGCCAGAAAAAGGGGCACGTGCACTTTTACATTTTTTTGGAGAAGATCAGCAGGAAGGTGCAGTAATTCATTGTCTGAATCAAAATACACAAAATCGCAGCTACAAAGATCGGGGAGTCAAATTCAAGGATGGTAATTATATAGGCCTTACAGGAGAGAGCCTGACCTTATCCCAGGGAGGGGAACATACTCTGTCCATTGATGATGATACCGTTGCAGTTAATACAGTAAAAGACTTAAATATTCTGGCTAATGACGGAATAAGGATAAAAGCCAGAACATTACGGATTGACACACCGGAAGAATTAAAAATCTATCATGGATAATATTGGGAGGAGACAAAGAGTATGGATTACCTGGATGAAGAATTACTGGAAGCAAAAAGAGAACTGGAGCGGCAGAGACATACTACCTTAGAAACAGGAATTTACGCAGGAGAGGAGCTAATTACCTTCAGACGAATAACATTGCCGGACTCATGTGTTCTTTTACAAATCCCCGAGCAGTTTGTTGTAATGCCAGAAGAGATCAAGCGTGTAAAATATCCTTCGGTAAATGCACCAAAGTTTATTATAACTAGTCTGGATAGTACTGTAAATATATGTGTTAATCTATTACCTGTTGTATTGGATGAGGGTCAAATTAAGACCATGAGTCTTCAATTTCAGACAGCAATAAAAAATTTCAATCCCTCGATTGTAATAAAAAGACAGTCAGAAGGTCATACCGAACAGGGAAATGAACTTGAATGGTTTGATTATAAGGGATATCAGCTTGACGGACAAAGTTATAATCGAGTGTATCTGATAAAAATGAGAAAATATGTCATGCATGGAATATTCAGCTGTATGCAAAAGGCTGCAAACGACTGGGAGAATATCGTAGAGAAAATATTTGAGGCGGTGGAAGAGGAGTTATAGTAAATGAACCGATGTAATGAATTGGAAGAGTGGATAGAAGAATACAGAAAAGATCGTATAGAGAAAAAAAGTGACTATTTAGCTAATAATCTCTCATCTATGGAATCGTTGTTTTATGAAAAATTGGATTTATTAGTAAAGGAACAGACAAGCCTGCAAGAAAGTGAAACTGAGCGAGAAGTCAAATATTTTTATTTGTGCCGTCTGATGAGCAGTGAATATACGGAAAGCTATGAATCTGTTTTGGGACTGAGCACACAGATGCTTTATCTGGATGAGCAGAAAAGCCAGGTTTATTGGTTCCCACATATGATTTATAAAGATATCCAAATGGATATGAAGGAAGTGGAGCGGATTGTACGAAGGAAATTTTTGCGACTAGAGGCAGCGGAGTTATTTTATTTGAAACGTAAGCTCTTAGGTGATGATTGGGATTTGCTTCAGCAGTGCTTTTCTGACTTAATCAAGGGAGCAATGGAGGTATTCATGAACCGTCCTCTTAAACTGGAGAAAGAACTTGTAGTTCTATCCGGAAATTATATGGATCATTTACAGATCGTGTGGCATGGTGATACAGAAAGGAGATAAAAAATGGGTGGGAAAAAAAGTTCTTTTCGAATGGAGAATGAGGTCAATGGGTATGGAAATACAACCTATGTGAAGGCAAGAACACAAGGCGTTCATCTGCCGCTGTCCCAGGAGAACGTACAGCTTACACCGGATTTTGGAAAGTTCATACTGACAGTATTAGGGGCTAATCCTACAGTTATAATACCAGCAAATGCTGATCCGGATTTTCTAAGTATGCTGGGGGCTATGTCAAGTGCAAACCAGGCAATTATCAACAAAGACCAGGCAGGTAATTACAATGTGACTTTTCATTTATCGGAGCAGAGTCTGACCAATGGTTCTTATTTACAAGCAATGCAGACTTCATCTAATGTGAATAAATCCAATATAGGAGTAGTTGGAAAATGGGAGTTGGATGGCAGCAGGTGGAGATATTATCTAAATGGATATGTGAAAGGACAGTGGGTGAATTACAAGGACCGCTGGTATTATCTGGACCAAAACGGCTATATGGCACTGGGGTGGCAGACCATTGGCGGGAAAAAGTACTATCTTAAATCGAAAAAAAGCAAGGGTCTGGAGGCCGGTGGCTATATGGTAACTGGCTGGGATAAGATTGATGGAACGTGGTATTATTTCCGTAGTTCGGGAGAACTGTTGACAAACAACTGGAAACAAGGTAAGGACGGAAAATGGTATTTTTGCGGCAAGAATGGAGCTATGGCTACATCTAAGATCATTGATTGGAAGGGAAAAAAATATTTTGTAGATGATGATGGGGTTATGGCAGTGAATAGAACCATAACTGATCCGGAGACAGGGAAGAAATACAAGGCAGGCGCAGATGGAGTGCTTGAAGGGGAAGAAACAATAATGATAAATGATTGGTTGATAGGACATAGTAAACCAAGTAGAAAGGGGGGAAGAAAGGCAAAAGCGGCTAAGGGAGTGAAGAAATTTATAGATTGGTATGCTTATGAGAATCTAACAAAGTTAAATAAGTATGTTATATACGAATTTCCAGGATTAAAAGCAATGCAGGGGGGTGATAAAGAATTAATTGATGAAGAGGGATATTACTGGATTGCAGCCGGACCTAAAATAATTAATGCGTCATACTCTGATGATGGAGATTTAAGAGTTGGCGGTAAGGGCAATAAACGACTGGAAATGGGAAAATATGCAGATGTTGTGATAAAACGAAGGGATGAACCAGAAGTTTACCTTTACTGCAGGATTGGTGAGGTAAGAGCGCATACCTGGATTGATAAAGGAAATAAGGAAAATGGCTTAAGTCAGACGGGATATCCCTATCCCAATAATGCTTCTGGGGAAAAACCAAATCCAGATAGTGCCGATGGGAGCACCGTGGAATTTATGGGAATGAAAGGAAATAACGGAACGTTGAGTGAATACAAATTGGTTAAGATCGTCGTCTTTGATTAAAGGGGGTAAATGTGGTTAATAAAAAAATATTACTGTGTATATGTCTGTTGCCAATTGTTTTATTTCTGGTTACATCCTGTAATTTAAATAAAGATGGAGGGAGTGATTCAATTGTTTTAACGCAAAGCAGCATTGAAAATAATATAGAAAGCTCTGATGACGTAAGTGAAGATAATTCGAAAAATGACGTCCGGATGATTGAGACAGATAAGGATGAAGATTTTTATAAAAGGTTAATATTACGGCTATTGAGAAATGAAATAGCAATAATGGATGGTGAGAATAAATATTATTTTTCAGATACTGTCTCAGTCGACTATGAAAAAATGTTGCCAGAAAGTAAATTTTTTATTGTTGATATTAATGGAGATAAAAAATTAGATATAGGAATCAGGTTTCCTTCTAATGTGTTGCTAACATATTATTATAATGAAGAAACGGATACCTTAAGTCAGGCGTTGGATCATCATATCTATACTGAAATTTTAGGGAATGGACAAGTTATGATGGCTTCTAGTTCCTCAACCAGTGAAGCCACCTTTTATAATGTTATTGACATTTTTGGAGAAGATATCAGTACTGTTGTTTTTTTTGAAGACTATATGGGAGAAAGTATTTTATCAGACGGCACAAAGGTACCTAAATATTTGTATTCAGTCGAAGTTAGGATGCGCCTGCCAGAGGGAACTAGACGTCCTAACAATACTATCAGTACAATTGATGTTACCAAAGAACAGTGGGATATGATGAGGAAGCCTTTTGAGGATCTGCGTAAAAATGCCCCAACCCCCTTTAATTATGAAGAGTTAATGGAAGTTGAGTCATAAGTAGTTTGAGCTTTTATATAATATTGGGATTAGTGTAATAAACGATTGGAAATGGGAATATATGCTGATGTTGTGATATGACCAAGAGATGAGTCAGACGTTTGTCTCTAATTAAAAGCGCCTACCTGGAAATAAAGAAAATGGATTAAGTCATACAGGATATCCCTATCCCAATAATCCATCTGGGAAAAAA
>JAQSYE010000164.1 GCA_029256305.1 Lacrimispora sp.
GCGATGAAAACACCGGAGAACAGAACACCAATTGGGTTGTTTAAGCCAAGGAGTGCAACGGAAATACCTGTAAAGCCTTCGGAAGGAAGTACGTCTTTAATTTCAATATGTTTTCCTGTTCCAGCAAGGTATAAAAGTCCGCCGGCAAGTCCCGCGATGGCACCGGCGATTACCATGGAAAGAATGATGCTTTTCTTTTCATTGATACCTGCATATTTGCTGGCATCCCGGTTAAAGCCAACCGCCTTCAGTTCATAGCCGAATGTAGTCCTATTTAAAATAACCCATATAAGAATTACAACCAAAATGGCGATTATAATTCCTCCGTTTACACTGGAACCTGGAAAAATCTTATCTAGGCCCATCTTTGGAATATTAGCGGTAGCAGCCACATTCTTCGATTCGTTACGCAGATTGTTAAACAGCGGCTTATAGCTTTTCGTAATCCAGTTTACCAGGTACATACCAATGTAGTTCATCATAATAGAGGCGATAACCTCATTTACATTGTAGTAAGCTTTTAAAATTCCTGGTACCAGTCCCCACAAAGCGCCAAGGATTACACTTGCAGCCAAGGCTACAATCCAGTGAACCGGTCCCAGAGAGGTCCAGAGAATGCCCACATAAACGGCACCAAAGCCTCCCATAATAAACTGACCGGGAGTACCAATATTAAAGAGTCCGGTTTTAAATGCAAATCCTACGGAAAGTCCGGTAAGAATAATGGGTGTGGCATAATAAAAAACCTGACCGATACCCTTGGCACCATGGGTGAAGGCTCCGGTTAAAATGGTAGCAAATCCGGGAAGTGCCTGTTCTGGATTGCACAGAAACAAGATAATCAGCCCCACAATTAATCCCAGTATTATGGCGAAAATGGAAGATAGGATGCCTGTATGATCTTTTATCTGTTTCGGTTTCATAGTGTGCCACCTTCTTTCTTAGCGCCTGCCATATAAAGACCTAATTCTTGAACGGTAATATTCGCTGGATCTAAGTCAGCAACAATTCCACCTTCAAACATGACTAAAATTCGGTCGCTTAAATTCATAACTTCATCTAATTCCAGTGATACCAGTAAAATTGCAGCACCGGCATCACGCTGTTTTACCAGCTGGTTGTGAATGTATTCAATAGCACCTACATCCAGTCCTCTGGTAGGTTGTACGGCAAGCAGAATATCCGGATTTTTGGAAAATTCTCTAGCTACAATTGCTTTTTGCTGATTACCGCCGGACATGCTTCGGGTAGTGGTAAAGGCCCCTTCGCTGCTTCGGATATCATAATTTTCAATCAGTTTCTGTGCATAATCATAGATCTGATCATTCTTTAAGAAGGTGCCGCTCTGGAATTCTTTGTCAAAATACTGCTGAAGAACCAAATTGTATGCCAGATTGTATTCCAGAACCAGACCATGTTTATGGCGATCTTCAGGTATGTGGGAGAGACCATGGGTATTTTTATAGCGGATACTTTTTTTCGTCATATCCTCTCCGTTGATGGTGACAGAACCGGAGCTTGGATCTGAGATACCGGTGATTGCATGAATCAGCTCTGTCTGTCCGTTACCGTCAATACCGGCGATACAGACAATTTCACCTTTTCTTACCTGAAACGATACATCATGAACCAGTTTTTTGGTCTGCCCTTTCCGTTTGGCTTCCACGGATAAGCCCTTTACTTCCAGAACCACTTCACCGGGTTCGGACGCTTTTTTACTAATGGTTAAATTAACCTTACGGCCAACCATCATCTCTGACATCTCTTCCCGCGTAGTATCAGCAACATCTACGGTTCCAATATATTTACCGCGGCGCAGGACGGAACAGCGGTCTGCAACCGCCTTGATTTCGTTGAGCTTGTGTGTGATGAACAGAATGGACTTCCCTTCCTTTACCAGATCTCGCATGATCTGCATCAGTTCATCAATTTCCTGAGGAGTCAGAACTGCGGTTGGTTCATCAAATATCATGATTTCATTGTCACGATAAAGCATTTTTAAGATTTCAACCCTTTGCTGCATTCCCACAGTAATATCGGATATCAGTGCATCAGGGTCTACGAACAGCTTGTATTTTTCACTTAATTCCATTACTTTTTTGCGGGCATCATCCATTTTCAAAAAGCCCCGTTTGGTAGTCTCCATACCTAGAACGATATTCTGTAAAACCGTGAAATTCTCCACCAGCTTAAAATGCTGGTGCACCATACCGATACCAAGCGCATTGGCATCCAGCGGACCTGTAATTTTCTCTTCATTACCACGAACCCGGATCGAGCCTTTTTCTGGCTGGTATAATCCGAATAATACACTCATGAGAGTGGATTTGCCTGCTCCGTTTTCTCCGAGGAGGGCGTGTATCTCGCCTTTTTTCAACTGAAGTGTAATGTCATCATTGGCGATGATACCGGGAAATTCCTTTGTGATATGAAGCATCTCAATAATGTAGTCCATAAAATCCCCCTTACTTCGGTACCTATCTATGGGACCCGGTACCAGGTTAATAAAGTTATAAATCAAAAAGAAGATGCCGTAAGAGACCAGATCTGTTCTGACTGGTGAATCAAACGGCATCTCCTTTCTTTTTTTATGTCATAATTCTGACATCGTGGTATGCCCGGAGGGCACTAACCCCTCGGATTATTCTACAAAGTTAATCTTTGTTTTTTCAAGCTTTAAGTCTTTGTTTGGATCGTTATTATCCTCAGAAGGCTGTACCAGGGTCACTTTGCCACCCTTTAATTCAGCGAAGATTTTTTCATAATCTTCTTTTGTGAATTTAGTGAACTTGGAAGTTTCCATTGGAAGGCCGATACCGTCATTCTTAGCAGAGAAGATGCTTGTCTCGCCGCCTGGGAACTTGTTGTCATAGTAATCTTTTACGCCGTCGTATACAGATACGGAAAGCTGTTTCATGGCAGAAGTGATGACTGTCTCAGATTCAAAGCTCTGGTCAACGTCAACACCGATTACCTTTTTGCCTTTCTCCTGAGCAGCAGCCATAACGGAGTTGCCTACAGCACCACCGCAGCCGAAGATTACTTCGGTTCCGTTCTGATACCAGGATGCAGCCATAGACTGAGCCTCTGGAGTTGCAGCGAAAGCACCAGTATAGTTGTACATAACTTCAATGTTGTCTATGCCCATTTCTTTAGCAGCGTAGTCTGCACCTTCAGCAAATCCGTATCCATAACGGATAACTGCAGGAACTGCCATACCGCCTAAGAAACCAAGCTTTGTATAGCCTTCTTTTACTGCTGCATAACCTGCTAAGAAGCCAGGCTCGTCCTCCTGGAACAGGATAGGCATAACATTGGCTTCTGTCTTATATTCAGAGTAATCTGCGTTATGAGGAACTCCGTCAAGAAGAATGAAGTGAACGTCTTTATACTGTTCCTGAGCAAGGAATACAGGCTCTTCAAATAAGAAGCCCGGACATACTACCAATTTGGCACCGCCTTCAATAGCAAGTCCAATGGTTTCTAAATAAGAATCGGTGGTACCTTCCTGTGGCTGATAGTACTTGTAGGAGATTTTGTTCTCCTCAGCATACTTTTTCATACCTTCCCATGCACCCTGGTTAAAGGATTTGTCATCAATGGTACCAAGGTCTGTAACCAGTGCCAGTTCATATCCATTTGCAGAATCAGTCTTAACAGATGTTGCACCTGTGGTTTCAGCTGGTTTTGCTGCAGCCGTTGTGGTTTCTGCTGCTGGAGCAGCCGTTGTGGCAGTTCCTTTGTTGGCTGAACCACATGCGCTGAGTGTTGCTGCCATCATTACTGCCATGGCTAATGCGAGTGCTCTTTTTTTCATAATACGATCTTTCCTCCTGTTATTAATATATTTTCAGAGATACATCTAATGTATCATATTTCAGCGTTGGAAACAATCTTAATTAATGATATTTTGCATAAAAACTAAGATTAAAAAATCAGTCATTTTAAATCATATGCCCGGACTTTTGAATGTAAAATTCCACTTTCCGTCTTTTCCTTGTTATTTAATTAAATTATGTTAAACTATTTTAAGACTTAAAAAAGGAGACTTAATTATGAAAAAAGTAAATCTACTGGAAGATCCTGTAAAAAAATTATTTGCAGGATATCTTCTTCCGTCAATTAGTGCAACAATGGTCACATCCATTTATATATTAGCAGACACTCTTATGATTGGAAGAGGAGTGGGAGCGATTGGAATTGCCGCCTTAAATATCCTTCTGCCTTTGTTCAGCCTGTTTTTTGCAACGGGAATGCTGTTCGGTGCAGGTGGGGGAATACTTTTATCTGTCTGCAAAGGAAAAAAGGATGGACTGGCTGCAAATCAGTATTATACCGCTGCTTTTTTTATGGCAGCGGTGATGAGTGTTATCTATACAGTTTTTGGACACGTTTTTTTTATGCCCATTACAGCATTTCTGGGGAGAAATGAAAATATGACGCCTTATGTGGAGGAATATGGAAGGATTCTGATATCAGGAGCCCCTGCTTTTTTATTTGCTTCTTTTTATCAGGTATTTGTGCGAAATGATAAAGCCCCCAGGCTTGCCATGAAAGCAGTGGTCTCGGGAGGTGTATTAAATATAATCCTTGATTATATCCTGATGTTTCCCATGCAGCTGGGTATGAAAGGGGCTGCCGCCGCCACTGTCATCGGGACATACGTGACTCTTCTTATATTACTGACTCATCTGGTTTCCAAAGAAAACACTTTAAAATTTGTCAAAGGAATCCGCTTAAAGCAGGCGTCAGATGTGGTAAAAAATGGATTCTCCAGCTTTTTACTGGATATGTGCAATGGAATCGTCACCTTCTTATTTAACCACCAGATTCTTTCTATTGCAGGTGAACTTGGAGTGGTGGTTTACGGTATTATTTCCAACAGCGCATATATCGCATCGTCAGTCAGTAACGGAATATCCCAGGCAGTACAGCCGATCCTGGCGACAAACTACGGAGCAGGAAAAAAAGAAAGGTTAAAGGAAGTAAGGCATTTGGCAGAAGGGACAGCCAGCCTATTCGGTGTGCTGTTTGCCGTCACCGGACTTTTCTTCCCGGCTCTTGTGACAGAAGCATTTGTAAGACCTGAAAAGGAAATTCTGGCCATGGCGGTTCCAGCAGTAAGGATTTACTTCCTTTCCTTTGCAGCAATGGGACTTAATGTACTTTACACCACTTGGTTCCAGTCAGTAATGGAACCGGGAAATGCTCTGAGGATCTGTTTACTTCGTGGGATTGTTATAAACAGTTTTCTGGTTTTTATTCTACCGCTTTTTATGGGAATTACCGGAATTTGGACCGTTATGCCTGTAACAGAGGTGCTGACTCTTGTCATATGTCGAATTATGTTAAAGAAACAGGCATTTTGTCGAACATAATTTCGTATATGCGAACAGAAATCGCATATCGGAAAAAGACAGACTTTGTAAGTGCTTTCAACGTAATTGTATTCAAAAAAGAGATAATTACTTTAAATAATCAATGAAAACCTCTTTACTACCCCCTTAATTGTGCTATAATACTTTCAGGGCTTTTCCGCAATGGGAAGCGCGGGGGAGCAGCATAATTTACACATTTTGAGGAGGATTTTACTTATGGCAAGAAAATGGGTTTATTTGTTCACTGAGGGTAGTGCAGATATGAAAAACCTGTTAGGTGGTAAAGGGGCGAACCTGGGCAGAGATGACTAATTTAGGTCTGCCGGTTCCACAGGGATTTACGATTACGACTGAGGCATGTACTCAGTATTATGAAGATGGGGAAACGATTAATGACGAGATCATGGGGCAGATCATGGATCATATCGAAAAGATGGAAAAAATCACCGGCAAAAAGTTTGGTGATAACGAGAATCCTCTTCTTGTTTCCGTACGTTCCGGAGCTCGGGCATCCATGCCTGGTATGATGGATACCATTTTAAATCTTGGCTTAAATGATGAAGTGGTGAACGTGCTTGCCGCAAAATCAGGCAATCCCCGTTGGGCGTGGGACTGCTACAGAAGATTTATCCAGATGTTCTCCGATGTAGTTATGGAAGTGGGCAAAAAGTTCTTCGAAGAACTGATTGATGAAATGAAAGAAAAGAAGGGCATTACCGAAGATGTGGATCTGACTGCAGAGGATTTAAAAGACCTTGCAGGGCAGTTTAAAGCAGAATATAAGGTAAAAATCGGTGCCGATTTCCCAGCTGATCCCAAAGAGCAGTTAATGGAGGCAATCAAAGCTGTATTCCGTTCATGGGACAACCCAAGAGCCAATGTTTACCGCCGTGATAACGACATTCCTTATTCATGGGGAACAGCTGTCAACGTTCAGATGATGGCATTTGGAAACCTTGGTGAGACTTCCGGTACCGGTGTTGCGTTTACCCGTGATCCTGCGACTGGCGAGAAACATTTAATGGGTGAGTTCCTTATGAATGCACAGGGCGAAGATGTGGTTGCTGGTGTTCGCACTCCTCAGAAGATCGAACAGTTAAAAGAGGTTATGCCAGAAGCATATCATAAATTTGTGGGAATCTGCAGTATCCTGGAAGATCACTATAAGGATATGCAGGATATGGAGTTTACCATTGAAGACAAGAAGCTTTATATGCTTCAGACCCGTAATGGTAAGAGAACAGCGAAAGCTGCTTTAAAGATTGCCTGTGATTTAGTAGACGAGTTTATGATTACAGAGGAAAAAGCAGTTAAGATGATTGATCCGAGAAACTTGGATACTCTGCTTCATCCTCAGTTTGATACAGAAGTATTAAAGAAGACAGAGCCGGTTGGAAAGGCACTTGCTGCTTCACCTGGTGCTGCTTGCGGTAAGATCGTTTTCACAGCCGACGATGCAAAGACATGGAAGGAAAGAGGAGAAAAGGTGGTTTTAGTCCGTCTGGAAACCTCTCCTGAAGATATTGAAGGAATGAAGGCAGCTCAGGGTATTCTTACTGTAAGAGGAGGAATGACCTCTCATGCCGCCGTAGTTGCAAGAGGAATGGGGACCTGCTGCGTATCCGGCTGTTCCGAAATCGCCATGAATGAGGCAGCGAAAAAATTTGTTCTTGCAGGTAAGGAATATCACGAAGGAGACTGGATGTCCCTGGACGGATCAACTGGTAAAATCTACGATGGAATTATTCCGACTGTAGATGCAATCGTTGCTGGTGAACTTGAAAGAATTATGGAGTGGGCTGACAAATACAGAAAACTGAAAGTCAGAACCAATGCAGATACACCTGCTGATGCAAAAAAAGCCAGAGAGCTTGGCGCAGAGGGAATTGGTCTTTGCCGTACAGAGCATATGTTCTTTGAAGGCGACAGAATTGATGCTTTCCGTGAGATGATCTGTTCCGATACACTTGAAGAGAGAGAAGCAGCACTGGAGAAGATTCTTCCGGTACAGCAGGGAGATTTTGAAGCTCTTTATGAAGCTTTGGAAGGAAATCCTGTTACCATCCGTTTCTTAGATCCACCTCTTCATGAGTTCGTTCCTACAGAGGAAGATGATATTAAGAAGCTGGCTGATACACAGGGAAAGACTGTGGAGCAGATTAAGACAATCATTGATTCTCTTCACGAATTCAATCCTATGATGGGACATAGAGGCTGCCGTCTTGCTGTTACATATCCGGAAATTGCAAGAATGCAGACAAAAGCAGTGATCCGTGCTGCAATCAACGTTCAGAAAGCACATGCTGACTGGAACGTATGTCCTGAAATCATGATTCCTCTGATCTGTGATGAGAAGGAATTAAGATTTGTGAAAAAGATTGTTGTTGAGACTGCAGATGCAGAGATTGCAGCGGCAGGCAGCAGCTTAACCTATCAGGTAGGAACCATGATTGAGATTCCGAGAGCAGCACTGACTGCAGATGATATAGCAAAAGATGCGGAATTCTTCTGTTTCGGAACCAATGACTTAACTCAGATGACCTACGGATTCTCCCGTGATGACGCAGGAAAGTTCTTAAACGCTTACTATGATACAAAGATCTTCGAGAATGATCCATTTACAAAACTGGACCAGATCGGTGTAGGCAAGCTGATGGAGACTGCAATCAAGCTAGGCAAGAGCGTTCGTCCTGATATGCATATAGGTATCTGCGGCGAGCATGGCGGAGATCCTTCTTCCGTAGAGTTCTGCCATAAGATTGGTCTTGATTATGTATCCTGCTCACCGTTCCGTGTGCCGATCGCAAGACTTGCAGCAGCACAGGCAGCGTTGAATAATAAGTAAGATAGAGATCCTTATATTGGCTGAAAAGCTGATATAAGGATCTTTTTTAGGCTTTTATTTTTATAGGGTTCGCACCACTAAGCAATGGACTAAAACAACCTTTTTATCACAAAAAAGTTAAGAACCCCCATTCATAACATGACACCCAGTTGGCATATTTCTCATGTTATACTGAATCCATAATCAAGCAGGAGGAAAATAAAATGAATGAAGAAATCATTGCGAAAGCAAGAGAAATCATTATCAGTAAAACTATTGGTGAAGACAAAGGATATTGTGCCCTAACAGTAATTGACATTGACGACTTTCCAACAACTTCAACAATAAGCGTGTCAAAAGCTGACGGTATGAACTGGCTTACATTCTGTACTGGTTGTGGCTGTGATAAAGCCAAAAGAATTGAACGGTGCAACAAAGCCAGTGTTTGTTTTAACGCAATTGATCATAATATTACGCTGGTGGGTACAATAGAAGTATTAACAGACCCTGAGATAAAAAAAGAGATGTGGTATCAAGGACTTGAAAATCATTTCAGTGGGCCGGAGGATCCCAATTACTGTGTTTTGCGTTTCAACACAAGCCGCTACAATCTTTTAGTAGATTGGAAGGAAGTCAAGGGGGTCTTATAAACTAATTATTCTATGAAGTAAAGGAGATAGATGAAATCATTTTTTGGCTGACAGGCTATGATAATAATTCATTACAACAGCAAATAGAGAACGGAGTAAGTATGGAAGTATTCTTTCATCAGGCGCCTCTAATGAATCTCAATGCCTCTTTGATCAAAGGTATTATCTGCGGCTACCGGGTGGAGGAGATCGAAGATGAATTAATGAGGCAGATCCGATATCTGGATAAATTAATTGATGAACTTGCCAAAGGCAGGGCAATGGAAAAAATATTAAGAAGATAGATGTGGGGTGAGAGATGGATGTGTATGAAGAAGGATTAGGGGTTTTAGAAACATTATTTGCAAGAGATTATCAATTTGCGCTTGCTACATCAAACGATAATATTCCGGCCGTCAGGTTTATTGATACCTTTTATGACAATGGAGCATTTTATATTGTAACATATGGAACGTCTCAAAAAGTAAAAGAGATTGAAAATAATCCTGTAGTTGAATTAAGTAAGGATCTTTATCGTTTTACCGGAATAGCACGCAATATCGGACATCCGTTGTCAGAAGAAAATCGGCAAGTCAGAGAAAAGCTGATCAAGGTATTTGAACCATGGTATTTTGCCCATAACGATGAAAATGATGAGAATATGTGTTACATCAGGGTGGATTTAAAGAAGGGCCTGTTTTACAAAGATGGAACTGGATACAAAGTTGACTTTGACAGCAAAGCAGCAGAAAAATTCCCCTTTGTATTTGATATTATAAAAATTGAATGATGAGACTGTGGGGTGATATATGTTTAAGAAAATTACTTATGGGAACAGTATAAAAAGGAGAATGTCTATAAAATATGGCAGCCGCATCTGCATCCTCATAATCATTGCCTACTTGTTATGCTTTTGCTTTTATTCCTCCGCTTTCGCCAACTCAGCGGAACCGCCGGGGTTCACCATAATCGTATTGAACGCTCCTGAGAAGCTGTCCTTATCCCTCCAATTACCCAATAATAATGTTATAGATATGAGAGTCGTTGAAGGGGAAAGAAAGGGTTGGGAAAAGTACTACAGGCTGTATTACCATCACTCTTCGTCCCAGGTTAAGGCTTTAAAGGATGCAGTGCTTGTGGTTCAAAGCGATGAAAAAAGTTTTCAGTGCACGTTGCCTGATGAAACATCTGGCAGGTATAATAATATCTTAACCCTTGATATGGAATCCGGGATTCTTACAGTGGGTCAGGCGCCCTTACGGGTTCCGGCCCTGGTTGTGATGCGGGTTGTCCTGACGCTGCTGATTGAAGGAGCTGTTTTCCTGTTTTTTGGATTTAGGCAAAAAAGAAGCTGGCTTGTCTTTGTAGCGGTCAATCTAATAACCCAGGCAGGACTAAATGCGATGCTTACGGGACCTGATTTAAGCAATTACTGGATATTTGGTTATATATTTGGTGAGATTGTAGTACTTACTGTGGAACTGATCGCGTTTCTTAACCTTGTTAAGGAATTCAGGAAACCACGTGTTGCACTATATGTGATTGTCGCCAATATGGCCAGTCTGATACTTGGAGGTCTGTTGATTACATATTTGCCAGTTTAATATAATTATGCGCTTTTTGTTGAGCCATAGTGAAAAACTATGGCTTTTTCAACGTACAAACCCGGAATTATTACAAGGTAAAAATTACAATCAGAGAAAATGGTAAAATAAAATGATTATGCCCAGAGTAGCGAAACAATAATGTTTAACGTTTAAAGGGGAAAGACAAATGAATAAAAAAATTTTCATATTTTGCTTCCTGGTTTTATCTATAACCGGCTGTTCAGATTCCACAAAAACCGGGGCCAAAGTTTTGCAGCCGGGAGAAAGTCAGGTCGGCAATATCGCACAGGAGTCAGTTGCTTTGACGGAGCAGGAAAACAACTGGCAGACCGTTTATAAGGAGATTATCAACCATGGGGGAGGCCATCTGCCTGATCCGTATCATTTAAGAGGAGAAGATGGATTAAATTCATGGGTTTATATAGGGATTCACGATTTTAATGAAGATGGGATACCTGAATTAATATTGGGTGATGGGATTTCCATAAGCGTATATACCTACGAAAACCATGGACTAGAAAAGATAGCCGATTTGTATGAGCCGGAAGGCTGGTATATGATCAATGAGTTGTATTTTCAGAATAATTGCCTGATTCTTGTGAGCAATGGATTGGATGGATGTGGATACGTTGGATACACTTACCGGGATGGGGCCTATCTTACTGGGACACATGATGATTATAATCCGGATCAATCTGTTTTGGATGGAAAAGAGTCCGCGTATAAAGCATTTGATGATGTATTTCATATAACAGAACTGAAAGATGACAGTAAAAAGTCTTCTATTAAGAGAAACAAAGAGAGCGGTGAGTTTACACCAGACTGGGATACTCTGATCTGGTAAAAATATCATGAAGCAGCATAAAGTTCGGGAAGGAATCTGGTGGATTCCGGTCCTGAACTTTTTTTTATGGAGCAAATTAGTTGAATAACCTAACACCAATGGATTTATAAAACAAAATGCTGAATAATACGGAGATTTCTCCTTATTGTTCAGCATTTTTTACGTGTTCCATTAAATAGATAGTTTTTTAACTACAATCATATTATGCGAAAAAAATAAAGATTCAGAAGAATTTAGTTTACAATATTACCCTTTTTTTCTTTTTGCCTTTTAGGAGGTAAGAAAATGGAAGAAAGCATTCATGTAATTATTGAGGAAATAAAAAAAGGTAATAAAGAAAAATTCTTACTGATAGTAGATAAAATGACTCCGCTGATTAACAAATATGTTCGCCTTTTATATAAAGATGAAAAAGAGGACATGCATTCAGAATTTGTGCTCAGTCTGCTGGAGGCCATCAATTCAATGCAATATTACAAGGAAGATGGGCAATGTGTATATTTTTTAAGCAGGGCCCTAAAAAACAAATTCTTAGAACAGTATAAAAAAAGTAAGCAGCATTTTGACGCTGAAGCTTCTGTTGAGGATGAGTTTTTCACTGAGATCAGCATGGATCAGCCAATCTATGACGACTGGCTATTCCATGAAGATCTAAAAACTATGCTCCTTGAAACGGAAGGAAAACAAGCGGTGATACTCGGGGACATAGTCTTTCATGAGGAGTCCGATGCAGTAATTGCAAAGCGTCATTGCGTGTCCCGCCAATACGTGAACCGGGTCAGAAGAAATTTTTACAGTCTTTTAAAAGAAAACTATTACAAATAAGTAAGAGAGGCGTTTTAGGAGGTGCAGCCATGGAAAAAAAACTGGTTTTGGAAAAAAGTGCAATGGGAATCATCAGCGCCTGGATTATGGATCAATTCGGTCTTTTATTTCCGGCGGTGTCGTTACTCACCATACTTATGATTACGGATTATATTTCAGGAATGCTAGCCTCGAAAAAGGAAGCGCTTGACAACCCTGATAATAATCTGTATGGCTGGAGCAGCAGGAAAAGCCGGATCGGTATTTATAAAAAAGCAAGCTATATATTCATGATTCTGGCAGCAGTGAGTACTGATTATGTTATCTATAAATTCTCCACTGAAATAGGAATCAAATTTGAGCATAAAACAATCTTTGGACTGCTGGTATCCGTCTGGCTCATAATAAATGAATTAATCTCCATCCTGGAAAATGCCGGACGTATGGGGGCAAGGATGCCAGAATTTCTGCAAAAGGTCTTAACGGAATTACGAAGCAAAATGGATGACGACTAAAAGACGCCTCAATCCGATTAAAGTTTATTCTGTACGGTGAATTTGGATAAGACCAGGGTGAGAAATACCAATAAATAAATCAGCGCTTCCAGGAATAAGTAACTTTCCAAATTAAGCAGGACAAAGCTTAATGCAACAAGGAAGCTGATGAACAATGTTCGATCTGTCTTATGAGTAAATGCCTTATTTTCTTCTGTGTCTACCGGGCGGTTGGGATGATTGGCAGCGCCTGTGAGTTTGATTAATATCATGAGGACCAAATACAGCGTAAAAGAAACGGGGACTTTTAAACTGTAATATTTCACCAGGAGCAAAATGACAGTCATGGTAGCGCAGGAGAAAATCAGGCATGAGAGGTAGGACTTTAAATGCAACCCTCCATTAAAGGAACGCAGAGGAATAAATAACAGGAAAAATAGCAGGCATTCCACTTCCATATGCAGGAAAGCCGCAATACACAGGCTGCAGACCAGATTCAAAAACAATTCCAGAAAACTTTGAAAACCATACAAATAAGCTTCATAATCTTCTTTGGAAATCACTTCTTTTCTAAGAATATAATTGGTAAGTGCGATGGATAGCCGCTCCATATTACGATCCTCCTCAAAAATAGTTTATCAAAATTTAGGTTATTTTTGCCCATCATGTCGAAAATCCTGAATAATATGTCATTTTTCCGGTTCCTGATATAAGATCACAACCGCTTTAAATATATTTCCCTGAATCTGCGTAATCACTTCTCCCTTGCAGGCAGCCACAGCCTGTTCAATCGAGAGCAGGCCAAGTCCATGTCTGTCAGGATTCTTCTTTGTGGTCTGAAAATGTTTCTGGCTGTCAGTGAACCGTTCTCCCTCAAACGTATTCCAGACAACAATCGAGAGTATTTCCTTTTGGTAGGACATTTCCAGTTCTATTTTTGGTTGTCCGCTTTTCATCTGGCGGCAGGCCTCTATGGCATTTTCTAATAAATTGCCCAGGATGATGGTGAGATTTCCATTTTGAAAGGGCAATGCAGGAGGAATAAAAATATTGGCATTGAACTGGATCTGTTCTTTCTGTGCGACAGAACATTTATAGTTTACAAGGGAATCTACCACGATATTGCCGCTGCGGGATATCTCGTGTATTTTTTTGGAGTTTCCCTTTTCTAAGAGGGTGGCGAGATAGGTGGCAGCATCCTCATTTTCCCCTGAATCTACCATACCAAGTAAGCTGATTAAGTGTTGTTTAATGTCATGGCGCAGCAAACGGATCTCGGTATTTTGTATCTCCCGTTCCTCGGCCTGGCGGCTGCAAAGTTCTAATTGCTGTTCATAGAGCAAAGTCTTTTTCTGATATTCAGAACTTTCTGCCAGAGATTCAAAAACTTCAAAAATAATATAGTTAATAAGGAACAGTAAAATTCCGGATATGAAGGAAAAAAAGAGTTCATTTTCTGTCGTGCTGCTGATCACAAAGATGTTATGCATAATATAGATACTTCCTGCAGGCACCATAAGTAAGACTACCATGTACCGGAAGGAAATATCACCGGTGCGTTTATGCTGCAGGCAGTGTCCAGTAACAATTGCGAAAACAAGCATTACAATTTTAGAAATAATGGCACCGGAAAGTCCGGCCTTATCATCTAAATTCAACATATTCAGGATCATATGTATGATGATTTCCACCAGCATCCAAATCGCACAAATCAGAAAAGAAAATAGGGCGCATTTTCTTCGGCTTTCCGAATAAGAGAGGCTGGTTGCGAGAAAAACAAAGGCCATGTTGAAAAACAGTGTCAGTGCAGGCGAGATTCCAGTACCAATGCCCAAAAACAGCTGAAAGAAATAGTATGCGATCCAGATTAAAAGGGTTGCAGTTTTCTTTTTGTAAGGAGCAAAGAATGCATTGATGCACTTACGTATGACCAGAATGTAAAAAAGTGAGAGAAATGGGCTGACAAATGCGGCTGAAAGATGATTCATCCTATTTTCCTCCCGCCTTTTTATTGGCCAGATCACATAATTGAATACGTATTTTCTTTTGCCGGTCCTCACTGATCTGAAGTGTGGTGGATTTCCCTCCGTTTTCAATGACAAGACTGGAAAAATTCATGGTGATGACATAATCATAATTCACCAGATAAGACTGGTGTATCCGAAGATAACGCTGATTGTTTCCATCCAGCTCTTTCTCCACATCATTGAGCTTTCCGTAAAATTGAGCTTTCCGTAAAAATATTCCTCTCTGCCATCTTTTAAATAAATAAATACAATCCGGTTGCGGCTTTCAAAATAGATCACATCCTTTAAAGCCACCTTTTTAATCTCTTTATTAAAATTAAATTGAAAATAGACATTGTTATCACTGATACGCTCATATGCTTCTTTAAAATACCGGGAGAATTTCTCTGTATCCAGAGGTTTGGAAAGAAAACGAAACGGTTCCACCTCGAATAATTCTTTTAAATACTGCTCGTATCCGGAAATATAGATTAACAACGCAGTCTTATCCGTTTCTCTGATGTGGCGGGCGGCTACAATTCCGTTTTCCTGTGACATTTCTATATCCAGAAAGATTAAGTCAAACAGGTTGCCAAGATGCACGTATTTTGTCAGCATGGATCCGTCAAAAAATACATCGATTTCGATGTCAAATCCATTTGCCAGGGCTTCTTCCCTTATTAATTTCTCCAACATTCCTGTAAACAGGATGTCGTCATCACAAATCGCAATTCTTAACATACTTACACTTCCCCCATAAAAACCTTTCTATATTGATCATGCAAAAATGAAACACTGTATATATTCTATATCGTACGGAACCTCCCATTAATTAAAAGTGAGATATAGGAGGTTTTGTCGGATTATGTCTAATTAATAAAATTAAAAATTACATGCAGGTTCGAAATTTCAACATGATGCAATTTTTTCCATAAAAATATAATATTTTCTTAATGCACGAAAGAATTATATTACATTTTAATTATGAATTATGGAGGTAACAAAATTGAAACCCTATCTGCATTTAATCATCTTTCTCTGTACGCTGTTTTTAATTGTTAATCTGATTCACCTGATCCTGGAAAGAAACGATCATTTCAAATTCAGCAGAAAAATTTATGTCATAAATATGTTGACGGCGGTTATTATATCCAATTGCATTGAATGGAGTGAAATGCAGTTGGAACGAAGAGCTGCATTTCTGGGGGAGAGCTTTATTTCCCTGATCAACCTCATTAATATATTATTGTGTCTGGTGCTGTTGCTGCTTATGGTTTTTGCTAAGGATACCAAAGAACGAATCCGTCAGCTTTAAAATGGGAATAATTACGAGCAGTATCGTTATTTTGACGACTTGTCTTTATTATACTTCTGAATTTGTATAATTGCATTATCTTAATGTCTTTATAAAAATGGAGGTAGGAAGAATGGAACGTAAAAGTAATACTGCAGCGAAGTTCATGGAGAAGGTAGCCAGAAAGTCTGTTGAACTGGCATCTGAAAGCAGATGCATGTATATCTATCACCAGCCTAAGATGCCGGCGGAGCTTAAGAAATTTAAGAAATAACCAGCAGGCAATTCCATTACAAAAATTTCCGCCCATATGAAATCCTTTGAAAAAGTTGGCTATAATTTTATTAGGACTTCCTCAAGGGGAACCAATCATGGAGGGCAGAAAATGAGAATTCCAAAACACATCGGAATCATTCCTGACGGAAACAGGCGTTGGGCTGTGGAGAATGGCATAAAAAAGGAAGAAGGGTACGATAAGGGCATCTGGCCTGGAATGACCCTTTACCGGCTCTGTAAGGATCTGGGAGTGGAAGAGATGACCTTTTATGGCTTTACCGCAGACAATACCAAACGTCCGGCTGTACAAAGAGAAGCTTTTACCAAAGCCTGCATAAAGGCTGTGGATGTGCTGTCTAAGGAGAATGCACAGCTTTTAGTCCTTGGAAGGACCTCTTCCGCCATGTTTCCGGAAGAGTTAAAACCATATACCAATCGAGTGCGTTTCGGTACGGGAGGAATGAAAATCAACTTCCTTATCAATTACAGCTGGGAATGGGATCTGGGACTGTCAGACGGAGCCATAGGCCCTAAGCTTAAAACCTCCGATGTATCCAGAATGGATTTGATCATCCGCTGGGGTGGAAGGAGAAGACTTTCCGGCTTTCTTCCCGTTCAGTCCGTTTATTCGGATCTGTATGTGGTAGACGATTACTGGCCGGATTTTAAAACAGATCATGTATACAATGCGCTGGAGTGGTACTCCAGGCAGGATGTGACCCTGGGGGGGTAAAAAAAGAGAACATTATATTATTTTAAAGGCAGCCTTTGTGGGCTGCCTTTTTGTAGTGAAAAAAATAGCTGGCTTGTCGCCGAAAATCCCCCTGACATTGGTAATATATGCTATAATAGCGAAATAAAAGCTGGTTTAAATATCTGAAATACACAATAAAAGGAGCCGACCTTGATCAGAAAACTACTTAACAGATATAAAAGCTATAGCATAGCAAAGAAAACTCTTATTATATTGCTGGCCGGTTCCATTGTGCCGTTAATGATAATGGAGACAATTACCTGCATTATTGCTGCCAGTACCTTAAAACGGCAGACAGACATCCTAATGGAAAGTAATATGAAGCTGTCACAAAAGGGACTTGAGGATTATTTTTCCCAGTATGACAGCATTATCATGTCTATCTATACAGAAAACCAATATGCGTTGAAGTTAGAAAAGTTAAATGTCTGGGATTCCAGGAATTATTATCTCATCAAGAAGGAGCTGGAAGATGATCTGGAAAACATCTCCTACTTACATCCGGAGATCTTAGGAATCGCGGTGGTTACTCAGAAAAAAGAGTGCATTGGGTATGACTCTGTTACCAACAGCACCATGAACAGCTTCTGCTTTCCGGACAGGGAGAAAAGCTGGCTGGAAGTGGCAGATGAGACTTTTTTAAACACCCGGACGGTCTATTCTGACATTATTAATCGAAGTGAGGAGAATGGAACGAGCCGGAATATACTTTATCTGGGTCACAGGATTGCCGATATCAACAATTACAGACAGGGAACGGTAGGAAGTATCTTAATCTGCCTGGATGAAGAACGGATCAGAGAGACGTATTCTCAGGAAGATAAGCAGGATCGGACCGTTTCCTTTCTTTGTGATACCAAAGGAACCATTATCTCCAGTAACCAGACAGAGCTCATTGGAACCAGAATTGAGCCGGCGACTAAAGTTCGTTTTTCCAGCATTTATACAAAGCCGGTTTTAAACGGTCAGTATGTGCTGGTTACCATTCGGGACAACAGAGAGCTTTTAAAGGATTTTAAATATATTTTTGAAGTTATTTTCCTGTTAACAATCCTGATCATTATAACAAGCATTCTGATTATGTTTCGGTTTGCAGAGTCCCTCCAGGTCAGGGTGGAGAAGATAACATCAGCCATGGACAAGGCTTACAAAGGAGATTATACAGTCCAGATCAATCACTCCTGGCAGGATGAATTCGGAATTATTGCAAGGCATTTTAACCACATGGTCACAAAGATAGATCAGTCGGGCAAGATGGAAAAGGAAGCCCTTTTAAGGGAAAAGAATGCGGAGCTAAAGGCACTGGAAGCACAGATCAATCCCCATTTTCTCTATAATACCTTAGATGCCATTAACTGGATTGCAATAGAAAATGAACAGTTTCTTATCAGTAAGATGCTAAAGAACCTGGCCAATATTCTGCGCTACAGTATCCATAAAAGCAATGGCGTGGTTAGTGTAAGAAGTGAAACAGAATATTTGAAACAGTATATTTTTCTCCAGCAGCAGCGTTTTTCCTTTTCCTTCCACTGTATCATGGATATTGAGGAGGAAGTAATGGATCTTAAGATGCATAAGCTTTTATTTCAGCCTCTCATTGAAAATTCCATTAATCACGGTTTTCCTGGTAAGTCAGGAGAGGATTTAATCATCATAACCATCAGAAAAAAAGGGGAAAGGCATCTGATGATCGAGGTGAAAGACAATGGAAAAGGAATGGACTCTGAGCTGATTTATGAACTCAATCATTACGATTATTCCGCCAGCTCTCTGGAGGGAAGTATCGGCGTAAGAAATGTGATCATGAGAATCAAGTATTACTATGGCGATGAGGGGCATTTTGAAATTGATTCAGACGGAAACGGGACAACGGTCAGGGCAGAAATTTTATTTGAATAGCAGGCAGGAGGCAGGACAGGCATGAGAATTCTCGTTGTAGAAGATGAACCCAATACCAGGAACGGAATCATTAAAATTATTGAGACATATACCAGTCACCAGGTTGTGGGAGGGGCAAGTGACGGTGAAACGGGACTTTTTGAGGCTTTGCGGTTAAAGCCTGATGTGGTCATTACAGACATTAACATGCCGCAGATGAACGGACTTGTGATGATTGAACGAATGAGAAAAGAAGGGTGTGAGGCTGCCGCTGTTGTACTTACCGGCTATTCGGAATTTGAATATGCTCAGCGGGCAATCCAGCTGTCGGTTGTGGAATATCTTTTAAAGCCTTTAAGCGTAGAGGATATTATGAGTGTACTGGAGACGGTGGAAAGCAGGCTGACAAAGACACGGGCAAAGACGGTATCACCCCAGCAGCTGTTATTTTCCCTGCTGACCGGAGAGCAGAAAGAGGAGGACATGAGGCAGTTCGCAGGAGAAATTCGCTATCAGAACGGTCAGGAGATTTCTCTGTTTTTAATCCAGTCAGAAAGCATTCTGGAGGATACCATAAAACAGATGGCGGAACTGTTAAAGGAAAGTCTGGAGGCAAACTGCCTGACCAGTTTTTATACCTTCCTTCTGCCTTATGAGAGGCAGATACTGGTGATGATACTGGACGGACAGAGTGTCCGTTATTTGAAAAATCTGTTTCAGACCAGAATTCTTAAGCAACTGAAGGAAAAGGGAGAATTTTTAATCAGCTTTGAAAGTATCTATGGAATCGGTGAATTAAAGGATACCATCAGGCAGATGCAGGATGGCTTAACCTATAGTTTCCTATTCTCTGAAAGCTGTATTATTGATCAGGAGCTGATTAAAGGGCTGGTTTTTGAACGGATTGATTATCCGGAGTATTTGGAGCATGGGGTAAAGAGGGAGATAAAGAATGGGAATCAGGAAGGAATCAGACGGATGGCCGGGCTTTTTGAGGAACAGGTGATATTACGCAGAGAACGGCCTGAAACAATAAAAAACCATACGGTCCGCTTTGTCATGGCGATTCTTGATACAGCAAGAGAACTGATGAAGGAGAAGGATATAGATGGGCTTTATCAGTACCTTTTAAACGATATGATGAAAACTGGAATCAGAGAGGTACTTCTAAATAATTACTGGAAGATCATTGGTATGGTGACAGCTGAACGGGACAGTACAGCGCTGACGGACAACGGGATGATTTTAAATGTAATTGGATTTATCCGGCAGAACTATGCCAGGGAAATATCTCTTACCGATGCAGCGGAACTGGTAGGAATCACGCCGGAATACTTAAGTAAGCTGTTCACTAAGGAGATGGGGATTAACTTCACCGCATTTTTGGGAGAATTTCGCATCAGCACGGCGAAAAAGCTGCTTGCCTCCGGTAAATATAAAATCTATGAGGTAGCAGAACTTGTGGGCTATAAGGACACCAAGTATTTTAATAAGGTGTTTCGTTCCATTGCAGGAGTCTGCCCGTCAGATTACAGAAAGGGGGTATAGCCTTGAACCGAATGATTGGTAAGTTACTGATTTTGGCCTGGACCGTGGTATTTCTTTTGCTGATGGGAGTTTTGGTTAATTTCAGCAGGGAAACCAATGTGGTACACCCTCCTGGGAAGACGGAAAAAAAGCTGGTGATTATGGCGGTTTATGAAGAGGATGAAAGTGATGAATACTTAAAAAAAATCCTTGACGAATATTCTGCCATGCCGGGTAACCCCAGGGTGGTCACTGAGTATGTGGCCCAGTCTGCATTTCAAAAGCAGCTCTGCCTTTATAAGGATCAGAACAGCCTTCCGGACTTGATTATCTGTGACAGTGTGATGACGCCTGCACTTCAGTCCATGGAAGTTCTTCGGAATCTGTCAGATTATATGACAGGGGAGAGAACCAGCCGTTTTTTAAAGCATGCTTATGGAAGCTGCGTGGTAAATGGAATCTGTTATGGAGTTCCTTTTACCAGCAATCCCTATGTGGTGTTTTATAACAAAGATCATTTAGCCAGGTACAAGAAAGAGATTCCGGATAATATGGAGGACTTTTACGAACTTTGCAGAGAAACCAAAAGTCTGGGGACCTATAACTTTGGGATTGCAGTCAGAAATAAGGAAGATATTGCCTCCAGTTTTCTCCAGCTGGTTTATTCCGCGGGTGGGAATCTTCGAAGTCTGGATTCGGAAAACAGCCTGAAGTTGTACGAGATACTTGGAAAGATGCGGGATGAGGGTATGATTGACCAGGACGTAATTAACTGGAATCAGAAGGATTTAATGCAGGCTTTTTCCAGTGGATATGTAAAGATTGCGGTTGCTAAGCTAAGCTCTATGTCGCTTTTAGAACATTCTTCCAGCCAGATTAACTATGAAATAGCCGAGATTCCTTATATTCAGAAGCAGACGTTTTTGTTTCAGGGGGATATGATCGGGGTTACAGAAACCGCAGATGAGACGGAAGCATTAAAATTACTTGATTATATAACCTCACCGGAGGTGGCAGAGTCTTATTATAAAAACACCTACAGCCTTTCTGTAAGAACCGATGTGCGTGTCAATCCGGGGAAAGCGCGGGGACTTACTGATGCGTTTGTGGAACGGGAGCGAAACCAGAGTGTCTTAAAAAGTACCTATTCCACCTGGTTTATTATTTCTGATTCCATTGCCGGGGCAATGTCGGATTTTTTCGGAGACAAATCCATGACTCCCCAGGCAGTGGCGGCCAGGCTTCAGGGAGAGATTCGAAGCGCAATACTGGAACGGTAAGGGAGAGATTAAAATTACACCCCTTTTCTAAAAATTTGGAATACACCGGGGAAATTTCTTATGCTATGATTCATCTAACAAATAAAAAGGAGAGGGTATTATGAAAAAAATGAAACGGATTCAGGCAGCAGCGCTTGCTTCAGTTATGGCGCTTTCCTTAACGGCTTGGTACGGCGGCAGCCACACAAAAGGAAACAGAAAAACCAGCCGGTCAGACAACAGCGGCAGCGGGGAAAACAAAGATCAGCATCACGTTTAGAAATGATGGAAGCGATGTACTGAAAAAGTGGTTTGAACACGCCTATGAAACCTACGACAAAAAAGACTCCATTGAGCTGGATATTGCACCAATCACAGCATCAGAGGGAGACTATTTTGCAAAGGTGGCTCTGGCTCTTCAGTCCGCAGACACGGCACCAGATATCGTATGTGAAGATACATTCCAGCTGCCTTCAGATGTGGCAGCCGGATATTTAACCAATCTTTCCGGTTATTTAAAGGACTATAAGGAGTGGAATGACGGAACTTTCTACGGGGCTCTGGTGGATGGAGTTACCTACGAAGACGGAAGCGTATATGGGATTCCCTATAGCACAGATACCAGAGGACTCTGGTACAACAAGGATGTATTTACTGCCGCAGGACTGGACACCAACTGGCAGCCAAAAACCTGGCAGGATGTACTGGATACCTGCAAGATCATTAAAGAAAAATGTCCGGATGTGGTTCCATTCTGGTGCAATTCCGGCGTAGCAACCGGAGAGGGAACCTCTATGCAGACCTATGAAATGCTTCTTTACGGGACAGGGGAACAGCTTCTTGACAACAACAAATGGATTGTAAAAAGTGATAATATCTTAAAATCCTTAAATTTCATCAATACAATTTATAAAGATGGTTACGGTCCTTCCTTATCAAAGGTATTAAACGGAGAGGCAGGCAACATCGCTTCTAGAGAATATTTACCAAAAGGAAAGCTTGCTATCTCTTTAGACGGATACTGGATGACCGGAAATTACAAGGAAACAGGAGCTGCACCATGGCCGGAGTATAAAGATAGGCTTGGAATCGCAGCCATGCCAACCAGTGAAGGTCAGGCGCCCGGAAGCATCACCATGTCAGGTGGCTGGGCCTTATCCATACCAAATCTGTCCGATCAAAAGGATGCAGCCATGGATTTTATCAAGCACTGCATGAGCTATGATGTATATTTAGATACTATCATTGCCCAGGGAAATATTGCCACAAGAACCGATATTGCAAAAGATGCTTCCTATTCTTCTCAGCCGTTTATGGAAACCTGCACTGGCTTCCTCTCAGGAGCGTTCTACCGTCCAAGAAACAGCCAGTATACTACCGTTACCACTCACATTCAGACGATGGTGGAATCCGTCGTATCCGGAACCAGCCCGGAAGATGCAATGGCACAGTACAAGTCAGATGTGACCAACAGCGTAGGCGCGGAAAATGTAACGGAAAAATAAAGTCAAAATGAGGTCAGAGAGGGCAGGTTAGTCACGTACCTGCCCTTCCCTTTACCCGCATTCCATAAGGAGGCAACTATGAAGAAAAAACAAGGCGGCCTGTTGGAAGAGGCAAAAAAATCGGTATTATTGATGCCGTCAGTCCTACTTCTACTAGTTTTCTTTGTCGTCCCCATACTGCTTACGGTGTATTACTCCTTTACCAACTTAGCGTTGTCAGGGGAGAATGCCAGGCAGTTGAAATTTATTGGACTGAGCAATTATTTTACCATGTTTAAAGACAGAACTGTTCGCATCAGCATTAGAAACACTCTGGTATTCCTGCTTGGAAGCCTTGTGGGGCAGCAGGTTTTAGGTTTTATTATCGCTCTTAATATGAGAAATAAGAACAGAGTTTTCAGGGGAATTGTGGGCCCCATCTTTCTGGCAGGCTGGATTATGCCTGAGGTGGTGGTGGCTCTTTGCTGCAGCACTTTCTTTGGAGACAGTGGAACCTTAAACCAGATTTTTTCTTTTCTTCATCTGCCGCAAGTGGAGTTCTTATTTGCAGTTCCAATGCTTACGGTGATACTGGCAAATGTATGGCACGGAACGGCATTCTCCATGATGAACTTCCAGTCCGCCCTGGACGGAGTTCCTGTAGATATCGAGGAAGCGGCAAGAGTGGATGGAGCAGGGCCTTTTCAGACCATGATCCGGATTATCCTTCCATGCATTAAGAATACCATTGCAACCAATACCATGCTTAATACTCTGTCCACTCTGGGAGTGTTCGGATTGATTTATATGATGACAGGTGGCGGTCCGGGAACAAAAACCCTGACGCTTCCTATCTTTATGTACAGACAGGCGTTTATTTCCCAGCAGCTGGGATATGGAACAGCCATATCCATGATCCTCCTGGTGATTGGAATTGTTCTGAGCGTATTTTATACCAGAATTATAAGAAACGATTGAAGGAGGCAACGACATGTATTGGAAATTTCGTAAAACAATACCTTACCTGGTATTGACACTTTTAGCTGTAATATTTGCCCTGCCTCTTCTCTGGATTTTACTGGCATCCTTTGATGTCAATGCTTCCCAGGCAGTGAAAATTCCCTCTCAGTGGACTATGGAAAATTATAAAACCATTCTTATTAATCAGGCAAATCAGAGAGCATTTGGAAACGGGCTTATCATCTCATTGGGTCAGTCCGTACTGGTGGTGCTCATTGCCGGTTTAGCGGCCTATCCGTTATCCAGATACGAACTTCGTTATAAAAATATGTTCTTATATACGATTTTATTTATGACCTCTCTTCCCATTACAGCAGTTATGGTGCCAGTCTATAAAATGTTTCTTTCCGTTGGATTGTATGATAAAACCGGAGGGCTGGTTTTATTTCTCACGGCAACTTCCATGCCCTATGGAATCTGGCTAATGAAAAATTTTATGGATAATGTACCGGTGGAGTTGGAGGAAGCTGCGTGGGTGGATGGAGCCTCTGCCTTTGACAGTTTAATAAAGATTATTACACCTCTTATGTTTCCTGGAATCTGCGTAGTATTTATTTTTACCTTTTCTGGTAGCTGGGGCAATTTCTTTGTACCCTATATTTTACTGCAGACCCTTGATAAGTTTCCCGCTTCGGTAACACTTTATCAGTTTTTCGGACAGCATGGGATGGTAATCTATGGACAGTTAGCGGCGTATTCCGCAGTTTATGCAGTTCCATCCATTGTCCTTTATGTTTTGTCTCAGAATTATATGTCAAAAGGTTTTAACATGGCAGGAGCAGCCAAGGGCTGATAAAAAAAGGAGGAGTTACACGTGATTTTAATAAAAGAGAGAATTGGCAAGCTGTTAAGTGATATACAGTCTTTGATCTATAGAGAAGAAATTCCGGTTTCAGAGTACCGGATGCTAAAATCGGCAGAGCGGTTTGAACATGTAACAGATTTGGATACACAGTCATGGGAGACGCTTTCAAAAGAAGAACTTTGGGGAGGACATAGAGAATATTTCTGGTTTGAAACCCAGGTTACCATACCGAAGGAATGGGAAAACCAGTGTGTAGTTTATGAACTGCGGACAGGACGGGAAGGATTCTGGGATGCCACCAATCCCCAGTTTACCATTTATATAAATGGGGTCAGACGCCAGGGACTGGATGTGAATCACAGGGAAGTACTTTTGACCAAACAGGCGGCGGCAGGAGAAACCTTCCGGATCATTTTATCCGCGTTTACGGGAGATCAGAACTTTAAGCTGGTGATGAATTCCAAAATCCGAATTCTCGACCAAGAGACGGAACAGTATTTTTATGATGTATCGGTTCCTTATGAAGCTGCAAAACTGCTGCCTGATGGAGACAGCAGCTGCATTTCCATTTTAACAGTTGCAAATGAATCTTTAAATCTGCTGGATTTAAGAAAGGAGCATTCTCCGGAATACTATGAGAGTTTAAAAAAGGCCTCTGCCTATATGAAGGAAGCGTTTTATGACCGGTACTGCGGTGGAGAAAGTAAGACCATATGCTGCGTGGGGCATACTCACATTGACGTTGCATGGCTGTGGACGCTGGCTGTTACGGAGGATAAGGCCGTGAGAAGCTTTTCTACGGTTCTGGAGCTGATGAGACAGTATCCGGAATATAGTTTTATGTCCAGCCAGCCACAGCTTTATCAATATGTAAAAAAGAACGCTCCTGATGTGTATGAAGAGATTAAACAGCGTGTGGCAGAGGGAAGATGGGAAACCGAGGGTGGCATGTTTGTGGAGGCGGACTGCAATTTATCCTCTGGAGAGTCCCTGATCAGGCAGTTCCTTCATGGGAAAGAATTCTTCCGGGAAGAGTTTGGAACAGACAACGTGATTTTATGGTTACCCGACGTATTTGGCTATTCTGCCGCGCTGCCTCAGATTATGAAAAAATGTGGAATCCGGTATTTCATGACAACCAAGATCAGTTGGAATGAATTTAACAAAATGCCCTATGACACCTTTTACTGGGAGGGAATTGACGGAACCAAAATCCTGACTCATTTCAGCCCAAGCAGGGAATATAATAAGGCAGCAGTTTTAGGGGGAACGGAGACAGAGCATTTTACCACCTATAACGCTTATTTAAACCCATCTTACGTAAAAGGCGCCTGGGAACGATACAGTCAGAAATACTTAAATGACGAAGTGCTGATGTCCTTTGGATACGGAGACGGAGGCGGCGGTCCCACAAAAGATATGCTGGAGAACCAGAGAAGGCTTGAGAAAGGGATTCCAGGCTGTCCCAAAACCCAAATGACAACCTCCAGAAAGTTTTTTGAAAATCTGGAGCAGGAGGTAAAGGGACAGAAGTATCTGCCTTCCTGGGTGGGAGAACTTTACCTGGAATATCACAGAGGGACCTATACCTCTATGGCGAGAAATAAAAAATATAACCGCAAGTCCGAGTTCCTCTTTGAAAATGCGGAATGTTTTGGAATGCTTAACCGGATACTGACAAACAGCGCCTATCCCAAAAAGGCCATTGACGAAAGCTGGGAAGTCATTTTAAGAAATCAGTTCCATGATATTCTTCCAGGCTCATCCATTAAAGAAGTGTATGAGGATTCCAGAAACGAGTATGAGAAAATCACAAAGACTGGAAAGGAATTAGTGGATCTGGCTTTACATCATGTGACAGAACAGATTGCCGGGACTAAAAATACACTGGCTGTCTTTAATCCCAACAGCGTCACAGGGGAGGGATTGGTATCCGTAAAGCTGCCGGAGGGCATGAAAAATCCTGGAGTCAAAGATGGAGATAACCGGCTTCCGGTTCAGATCACAGAAGATGGAACCGCGTTGTTTTGTGCGTTCGGGGTGCCATCAAAGGGCTATCGCACTTTTGTTTTGACCGAAGACGATGGAAATGAGGTAAAAACCTCACTCACCGCAGATGAAAAGCATTTAGAGAACCAGTTCGTCCATGTTGTATTAAATGAGAAGGGGCAGATATCCTCCATCTATGACAAGATGATGAAACGTGAGGTCCTTCCGGATCAGAAATGTGCCAATGTGCTGATGACTTACGAAGACCGTCCCCACAATTATGATGCTTGGGATGTAAATAATTATTATGTGGAAAAGTCCTGGGAAATTACGGATGTTACTTCCATGGAACTGGTGGAAAATGGTCCGGTCCGAGCAACTGTCTGTGTAAAGAGAAAATACTTGGATTCTATCATTGAACAGTATATCTCCCTTACCGATAACAGCCCTGAAATCTTCATCCGCAACGAGATCGACTGGAAGGAAAAACATATTTTTATGAAATCCATTATTCCTGTTGATGTTCATACAGACGAAGCAGTCTTTGATATTCAGTATGGAAATGTAAAACGGAAGACCCATTTTAATACCATGTGGGATTATGCCAGGTTCGAGGTTTGCATGCATAAATGGCTTGATGTTTCCGAGGGAGACTACGGAGTCAGTGTCTTAAATGACTGTAAGTACGGCTGTCACGTTCACAATGGAGAGATTGGTATTTCCATGTTAAAATCAGCGGTATATCCAAATCCTGATGCGGACAAGGAACATCATAGTTTTGTATTTTCCATTTATCCTCATAAGGGGGACTGGAAAGAGGCAGGTACGCCAAAGAGAGCTTATCTTCTGAACAACCCCATGACTGCAAGATTAAAAGAATCGGATGAAGGCAGTCTGCCATGTGAGTTTTCCCTTGTTAAAACAGATGCGGAACATGTGTTTATCGAAGTGGTGAAAGAAGAGCGAAAAGGGGATGACATGATCATCCGCTTCTATGAGACTGCAAACCAAAGAACCAGAGGGGAGATGTTCTTTGGAACAGAGATTATGGGCATTTGGGAATGCAGCATGCTGGAGGATGAGGAAGAAGAAATCCCATTCGCAGACGGCATCGCTTCCTACACCATAAAACCTTATGAGATAAAGACCTGGAAGATAAAATTGAAATAGGAAATCTGCGCATGCTCCTTCCTCTTGCATAAATGAACAACCCGTAATAGAATGGATAAGAGAAATCCAAGCGGGTTTGCAGGGAGAGGAAGGAGCATGGTATGATTACAATTAAAAAAATGGCGGAATTGCTTGGCACCAGCACAACCACCGTTTCCAATGTAATACATGGAAAAGCAGGGGAAGTATCGCCTGTTATGGTGGAAAAGGTGAAGAAGCTGATTGAAGAATATGACTATGTTCCAAACAGAAATGCCAGAAATCTGGCCAGAAACCGGTCTGGAATTATCGGACTTGCGATGAAAGCCAGCGAAAATAAGTACGATAACTATGTAAAAGATCCCTTTGCAGGGGAGTTAATCGGAGCAGTGGAACGGTTTATACGGGCAAAGGGATATTTTACCATGCTCTATGTTTCCAGTGATATCGGGGAGATTATCAGCTCGGTTTCCAGCTGGAATGTAGATGGTCTGATCCTTCTTGGTATGCAGAAAGAGGATGGGGAACTGTTAAATCAAAAGATGAAAAAGCCCATGGTTTTTGTAGATGCCTATTTTGAAGATGCTTCTTTTGAGTACGTGAATGTAGGAATCGATGACAGAAAAGGCGGTAGGGAGATTACGGAATATCTCATACAGTCCGGTCATCAGAAAATCGCATTTCTGGCAGATAACTGTATGGGAGTAGATTATCAGCGGTTTATGGGATACCGGGATGCACTGACTGGTGCAGGTCTGCCATGGAACGAAGACAATTTTATCAGGCTCAAACCAAGCGGTGCCAATTTGTCCCTTATTTTATCTCAGGCATATGAACGAGCCAGGGACTTTACCGCCTTTATCTGCGCATCAGATTATTATGCAGCTTATATTTTAAATGATTTAAAGGACCATGGGATGAAAATTCCCCAAGAACTTTCCATCGTGGGATTTGATGATAATGTCTGCAGCCGTCTGGTAAGGCCTGCACTGACTACCGTTCACCAGGATGTAACGGAAAAAGGCCGGATTACGGTGGAAAAGCTGTTTCATATCATAAACGAAGAGGATTACGGAGCAAAATTTGAACAGCTTCCTGTTTTTATCGTGGAGCGTTCTTCCGTGAGAAAAATGTAGGATTTCCTGCATCTGACAGCCATTCATAAGACAGGCTAAAACTACCGATGAGTATTGCCAGGTTGAGATGTCTAAGAAGAAGGCATCGTTCAATTTGACCGATGCCTCTTTATTTACCGTCTTTTAAGGATAACTGACGCCTCATTTAGGGGAGTTCTTTTGCAGGTGACTTTTTATCGCTTCCAATCTTTCCAAAACCAACATTTTCAAGCTATTCGGTTGAATCCATAAAATATTTTCACCGTAGGCAATAAAATAATTTGCAATAAACGTTTCTTCCCCTTTGTTATAAAAACCTCTTATATAATTCTTCCCATTTTCATGGAATAGCTCCATTGACGGATAATGTTCCTTATAGAATAGATCCGAACCTTTCTCAGAAACCCCAACCTCAAAGTCAACCGCACTGTTCTCTCTGAACATCTCTTTCGTTGGGATAAGTAATTCAGAAAGCGGCCTCGGGATATATTGATCGCAGGACTTTACAGAATGGATTTTATCGCATCGAAACACTTGTGGCTTTTTTGTTTGGAAATTGTACGCTGTGGCATACCATTGTCCATAGGCAGAGGTTATGTCAAAAAACTGAACGTGATACTGATTTACAAACTCCCTCTTTTGGTAGCTTACTTCGCACACTCTTTCCTCAACGGCCATGTGTAAAATATCCTCTAAACAGACACATTCATTTTTGTTTTGGTAACTTCCCATGCTAAAAATCAATTCCATTTTCCGCAGCTTTTGTATCCGTTCTTCTGATATGCACCCCTCAAACTTTTGCTTTAGTTTTTGGACATTAAGATGAAAAGGGGTGGATTGA
>JAQSYE010000165.1 GCA_029256305.1 Lacrimispora sp.
TTCAGTTAAAATGCGGCTTAAATAAAGCTGTCTTGAGTCGCCGCCTAATAGAAGAAATTTATGCATACGGTCATCACTCCTTATACTGGTTTATATGATTAAAAAAATGATTTGTGTATGGTACCATCCGGGAATGTTTGTCATATTTCTGTTAGTATGAACCTATTTTTTAGGAATGAATGTCTATGAATGATGGGATTTTTAAAGGCTCTGCTGCAGCCATTGTTACGCCCATGGATAAACATGGGAATTTGGACCTTGTGGCTATGGAGCGGCTGTTGAAATTTCAGCTGGAAAATAGTACAGATGCAATTGTTGTAAACGGAACGACAGGAGAATCCTCAACACTGGAAGAGAAGGAAAAGACAGATCTGCTGGAATTTGTGGTGCATTATGTAAATCACAGGGTTC
Source organism: Lacrimispora sp. (assembly GCA_029256305.1). Lineage (GTDB taxonomy): Bacteria > Bacillota > Clostridia > Lachnospirales > Lachnospiraceae > Lacrimispora. Next base: position 412 of record JAQSYE010000165.1, read on the forward strand.
CTGTGATTATGGGGACGGGAAGCAATTCTACGTCAAAATCAGTAAGGCTTTCCAGAAAGGCACAATCACTGGGAGCATCAGCACTTTTGCTGGTCACACCGTACTATAACAAGACATCCCAGCATGGACTGGTGGAGCATTTTAATACCATAGCGGACCGCGTGGATATTCCAATTATTTTGTACAATGTTCCCACGCGTACAGGGGTTAATATAGAACCTGAGACTTATTTGAAGCTTTCGGAGCATCCTAATATAAGAGCTGTGAAAGAGGCTGGTGGCAATATCTCCCATATTGCAAAAGTTGCGGCTCTTTGCGGAGACCGGCTGGATCTCTATTCGGGAAATGATGATCAGACTGTACCGATTATGTCTCTCGGGGGCAAAGGCGTGATTTCTGTCCTGGCTAACATCATGCCCCTGGAGATGCATACCATGTGTGAGTTGTTCTTTGAGGGACAGGTGAAAAAGAGCAGAGATATGCAGTTAGAGTTATTGCGCATTATGAACGCCATGTTTATGGATGTGAACCCTGTTCCTGTTAAAGCAGCATTATCAATACTGGGACTGTGTGAGGAGAAATACAGGCTGCCTCTGGTTTCGCTAAAAGAAACGGACAAAGAGAAACTGAGAGAGATTATGGAATCTTATTTTAGTCATGTTTAGTACTCGATAAATAAAAGAAGGGGGCTGTGAAATAACTCCTCAATAAAATAGGACTTTCCGAAGCATGTTCGTACATCGGAAGTCCTATTTTTGTGGTGAAATTTAACTATGACGAAAAAGAATACCATATGTAACCTGGGGGATCAAATTTTGGGCGAAGCAAAGGCCGAATTAAGATTTATGGTTTTTTTTGTTATATTATGCCTTCTCTCCAATGTCCTTACCCCTTTACTCCTGCGCTTGTCACACCTTCTACAAAATATTTCTGTGCTGCGAAAAACAGGATAGTTCCAGGAAGCAAAGACAAGACAGACATTGCCAGTACCTGATTCCAGTTAGATGCGGACGTTGCATCCAGGGACATGCGAAGAGCCAGGACAATAGGAAATTTTTTAACACTATTCACATAGATCAGGGAATTAAAGAAATCGTTCCATGTCCAGATAAATTGAAAAATAGCAGCTGAAAACAAAGCAGGTTTACATAATGGGAGCAAAATTTTCATAAACACCTGAAACGTATTACACCCATCAATTGTAGCCGCCTCATCAAAATCCCTGGGCAGTCCACGAAAAAACTGTATCATCATGTAGATGAAAAACGGGTAACAGGCAAAAGCTGCGGGCATAATAAACGGAAGATAAGTGTTTAGCCAGCCCAGCTTGTTAAACAGCAGATACCTCGGAATGATTAATATGGCATTTGGCAGCATTAATGTGGAAATCATCAGGATAAACAACGGTTTTTTTAACCGGAATTTAAACCTTGCAAACCCATATGCCACGATTGCACTGGAAAATACGGTGAATAGTACAGTTGGCATAACCAATAAAAATGTATTTTTAAAAAACATAAGATATGTAATTTGACCGGTACCTTTCCAACCGTTTTTATAGGTATCCCACACCGGCTCTTTGGGCAAAAGTCCCACACCTCCAAAAATCTCCTGATTTGTTTTAAAAGATGAAAAAAACATCCACATCAGCGGGTACAGCATTAAAATTCCTAATAATGTCATGGCCGCATATATTATGATGGTTCTGACTGTCCTAGCAGTAATTTTCATTAAAAATCACCTCCATCCTCATAGTAAGTAACTGCCTCTGAAAATCGAAAAAACAAGGCGGTAAAAGCCAGGATCAGTAAAAATAATACCCAGGACAAGGCACAGGCATATCCCATCTTATAATAGGTAAATGCCTCATCATAAAGCTTTAAGGCAAATAAATACGTGGAATTTAAGGGACCACCATTTGTAATGACAAATGCTCCGGTAAAATCCTGAAAAGCATTGACCAGCTGCATCAATACATTAAAAAACAGAACGGAACTAATCATCGGAAGGGTAATGGTGAAAAAGTTATGAATTCCGCTTCCCCCATCAATTTTTGCCGCCTCATATAAATCCTCCGGCACCTGTTTAAGGGCCGCCAAAAATAGAACCATAGAGGACCCAAACTGCCAAACGCTTAAAAGACTTAAAGTAAACAATGCAACTTTCGGACTGGAAAGCCATTGAACCTGGGGAATATGAAAGACACCAAGCAGCCTGTTTACCATACCGCTGTCCATAAATAAAAATCTCCAAAGGATTGATATGGCCACACTGCCACCGAAAATAGAGGGAATATAATATATGGTACGGTAAAAATTAATTCCTTTTAATTTCTGATTTAAAATAACTGCCACAAGCAAGGCCGTTACGATTTTTAAGGGAACGGACATAAAGACATATTTTAAAGTATTCCCTAATGATTTATAAAACAGGGGATCGTTAAAGAACATCGTTTTAAAATTAGCAAATCCCACAAATACTGGTGTATTCGTAATACTAAAATCTGTAAAGGCATAGAATAACGATGCCATGAGGGGATACAGCTGAAACAACATAAATCCCAATATCCACGGCAATATATAAAGATACCCCAACATTTCTCTATTAATTTTTTTTCTGACTTTCATTAACATTCAAAGATCTCCTTTTTACAATCGAACTGACAATTTATGACTTTATTTTCTACATTTTGTGTACAAAAAGGGACTGCAACAGAAAAGCCGCAATCCCTGCTTCATTACTTAGCTGCCTTAAGCACAGCCATTTTTGCCTGTACATCAGAGAGGAACTTATCAGCTGCTGCTTCTGGCGACAGCTGTCCGTAAACCACCTGCTCACAGATATCCTTTACTACGTCAGCTATTTCCGTATTTCCTTGGATCAGGGGAACTGGAGGAGCCGGGTTTTCACTGGAAAATGCACACATCTGGGCAATATCCGGATCAATTGCATTTGCTTGTTCCAGAATTTCTGATGCTTTCTGGGAAGCTGGTACCGATCGTTGAGTGCCAAGTATCTTAACCGCTTCCGGATCATTCATCAGCCAATCTACAAAATCCGCAGCTACATCGGTATGAGGGGATCTGGAACTGACTGCCAATACCATTGCCGGTTTGTAGCTGATATTCTGATTGTCACCGTTTTCAGCAAATGGAGGCATACCAACGCTGAAGTTCTCCTCCCCAACGGCTGATTTATATTTGCCTACCGTAGCGGACCAGTCAATGGTGAAGCCCAATTCTCCATTCAGCCATTTGGGATTCTGTTCCATCTGCCCAGTGAATAGGCTTGCTTCTCCCAGGGGCTGGGCTGCTCCGCTGTCAAAAAGATCTTTAAGGATGGTAAATGCAGAAGTCAAATCCTCTTTTGAAGAATTAATGGTATAATCATCTTCATTCGCCCAATACTGCCCCGTTTTTGAATAAAGATATGCGCTCACGACAAACGGTCCAATTCCGCCTGTAGAGGTACCGGATTCAATACCTAACAGGTAATCGGAAGGATTTTCTTCATGGATTCTCTTTCCTTCCTGTACGACTTTTTCCCATGTCCACTTGGTGTCCAAAGGAAGGTTATGCTTTTCAAAAAATGATTTGTTAATCATAATACCAAATCCATTGATTCCCATAGGTACCGCAATGACCTTGTCACCGATGCTGCAATAATTTTTTAAAACGTTTTCCGAATAGACAAATAAATCCACTGTTTTGGTGCCTTTTAAATCAAGAAAAATATTACTTTGAGCCTCCAGATCGGGATACCAGTTATAATCCAGCTGCATCAAATCAGGCTCCGTCTTTCCTGCGATCTGTGTCATCAATTTTTGCTGGTAACCGTCATATCCCTGATATTCTCCCTCAATTGTTACATTGGGATGAATCTCCTGATATTTTTTAATAGCATTTAAGGTTGCCTCATGCCTTGCATCTGACCCCCACCATGCAAAGCGTAAAGTAACTGGCTCATCAGTAATTTTTGCTTTCTCTGATGTGCCCGAAGATTGTGCCGTCGCCGCTGTAGTGGGCTGGGCTGTGGCTTCAGTAGTTTTTGCTGTTTCTTTTGATCCGGCTGTCCCCGTGCAGCCACCTAATAGAGCTGCCGCCAGAGTAACCGCCAGTGCAGTACTCAATCCCCTTTTTTTCATCTTATCTTCTCCTTTTGGCTGTTATACTGTTTCTGGCTTTATTATAAATATTTTCTTTTATTTTTTACAGATATCTCATTTGCTCTTTTCTATCATTATTCGCTGTCATTTTTACAATTTCATCTTCACTTGCAAAAAACTATCATTTCTTGACCTTCCATCAAAAATCCCTTTCAGGCATATCACTTTTTCTCTCCTTTTTCAATGGGAATGAAAAAAGTAACTTTTGTTCTAATTCCCGGTTCACTTTCTATCGATAACGCAGATCCCTCTCCATAAGTAAGAACCAGACGTTTATTCAAATTATACAACCCGATTCCATTAGTAGGAATCGAATCTTTATGTAAGCTTTCCTTCACATCAATAAGTTTTTCCTCAGTTATTCCTGAACCATTATCACTGACACTAAATATTAAGTTACCACCTTCCTCTTCAATTCGGATCACCAGTTTCCCCATTACTTCTCCCTGGCCAAACCCATGTGAAATACTGTTTTCTACCAATGGCTGTAATACAAATTTAATGGTATCATATTGCTCCAGACAGGGATCATAATCCCAGATGATTTGAAAATGATACTCAAAACGCATTTGCTGTATTTCCATATAACTGGCCGTCATCTTAATTTCTTCGGAAATGCGGACAAATTTATCAGGCCAGACCAGCGCATAGTAGAGCAAATTAGTAAAAAGATCAATCATCTTGCTGGTATCATTAGGCCCCCCAGCCAGCTTCATGGTCTTCCAGAAAATATTCTTCAACGTATTAAATAAAAAATGAGGACTTAATTGGGATTGAAGAAATAGATAATACATATTATCTAGTTTGTGCTTTCTCTCTGCCAGCTGTATCTGCAAAGCATTTTTTTCCACGTAATTTTTTACAACATTCTGCATGATATAGCTATATTCATCGTTTACTTCCTCCCGTATTTCAGGAAGAGGCTCTCCCCGTTCAGCCAGATTGAAAATACGGACAACCCGGTTCACATTGCTCACATTCCTTCGGTTCACAAAATATGCCAGCAATGTACCCAAGATTAGGGATATTGCAATAAAAAACCAGACGATCCTGATCATATCAGCTGCCATCATTTTAACATTTTGAGACGGAACCAGGGATAGGCATGTTACTTCAAATTCCTTATTCTCCTGACTGTTTATAAAATAATTGTCCCTTTCTTTGTCCCGTATTACTTTCCCTTCAAAATATCCCTCTGGCAATGGTTCCCCTGCCTGGCATAAAATCCGTCCATTATTGTCCAGAAGCACTATACTCTGCTTTTCGTACGTTACATAGCTCTTTAGAAACTGCTCCATATATTCCTTACGTATATTCAGGACCAGAATACCAATAGGTTTTGAATAAACAGAACCATAAAGACGCTTATACATTGCGAGAACTTCCGTGTCATAACTGGATTTTAAATAGGAGCTAATTGTACGAGGTTCCAGCCATTGAATCACATTTTCATCTTTTTGAAGTACCGTTTCAATCCAGTCCGTATCATTGTAATTCAGCTCATTGGCAAGCCCTACTCCAGATGCGAAAAAGTTTCCATGTTCATTATTTAGATAAATATACTCGGAATGAAGAAATGATTTTCCATTGACATTAGAGTCAATAAACGGCTCCATCATATAGGCAATGTCGAGATGGGCTTTATCAATATAACCATTTTCCAGTAAGGATTTCAATTTAACCATGATATATGGCGATATGCTGTAATTCAGGCTTTGAGCATCAGCTTCGCTGAAAATTACGTTCATGCCATCCATGATTCTGGAAACTGACTGTTCCTGGCTGGTACATATGTTTTTCCTTGCATTACTATTGGTGATCCAGATAGTTACACAGCCCAACAGCGCAACCACAAGTACTACAGGCAGAGCAATAAAAAAGAAACTCCTGATAAAAAACCTGACAAAATTTCTCCTGTCCATGACATTTTTCATCTGAACTGTCAGAATATTTTCCATTTCTGTTATATTTACCATGATCCCTCGCCATCATCCGGAAGAAAGTGCCCTGTTTTTTCCTGACGATACTCCTTTGGAGTTTTTCCATAATATTTTTTAAATGCTCTTGTAAAGTTAAATGCATTGCTGTATCCAACCTGACTGCTGATATCTCCAATACGGTAACGCAGATCATTTAACAGGACAACAGCCCGCTTCATCTTCCGCATAATCAAGTAATCCTGAAAATTTTCTCCCGTCCTGCCTTTGAAATAGCGGCTGACATAGGCCGGACTTAAATATACCTCCTTTGCCAGATTTTCCAGTGTTACCGTATCCAAATGCTTTTCAATATAGTCCTTGATTGCAGACATCACCTGATCATCTGGTTCAGAATCAATGCAATCCTTATCTGCTCCCAACTCTTCATCCATTTTTTTATGTATCTCGCGGAATATTGCAATCAGTTCATCATAGGGTGTTGACTTCAAAATATACTGCATGACTCCATACTGCATAGCCTGCTGTGCATAAGTAAACTCACCGTATGCACTGAAGAATATGATTTTGGGCTTTGCAGCTAAAGTTAGATGGCTAATTTTCTGCACCAATTCAAGCCCGTCCATCCCGGGCATACGCACATCACAAATGACCAGATCGACCTGTGATTTACTGATATATTCCAGCAATTCCTGCCCGTGCCGGAACTGTCCTTCTACTGAAAACCCCAATTCTTTCCAGGGAAAAAACATCGCAAATCCATTGCTTATTTCTTTTTCATCATCCACAATTACTAATTTGTATATTCTGTTCAATTTTTTCTCCTTCCTGCCTTACCCCATATTTTTCACTATTAAAAATATTTTATAAATTCATTATACAGCAAACGGAAATAAAGGACAAATAGTTAGGAAACAGGAAAATATCTATCTGAACGCTGTAGTCAGATAGAATTTTAATGACAGATTATTTGCTATATATACTGAATATAATGGACTTTTCATTAAAAAGGGGCTGTGAAATAATTCCTCAATAAAATAGGACTTTCCGAAGCACGTTCGTGCATCGGAAGTCCTATTTTTGTGGTAAAATTTAACTATGACGAAAAACAATACCATAGATTATTTTAAAATAAAACAAGCAACTTTGCCACTGTTTATTTCAGATTTTCTAGATATTTGTGATCCGGTTTTAACATTTGATCAATTCATGGAGGGAATTAATTTAACAAAGTACCTGAAATGCCTGCCTGAGTATGAAACTGGACGTATCAGATATAATCCGATTAACATGCTAAAAACGGTACTCTTTGGGTTTGTGACTCGGGGCTATATGTCACTTAGAGAACTGGAGGACAGCTGTAAAGTTAATACTAGATTTATGTATCTCATGGATCATGAACATCCGGCTTACCGTACCTTTGGATATTTCATTAACGAAGTTCTCGCCAATTCTATTGAAGAAATCTTTTATAATATCAATCAAAAGATCTTTGCAGATGAGCACGTGGATCTTAACCAAATCTATATCAATGGCTCAAAGTTTGAAGCAAACGCAAACAAGTATTCCTGGGTATGGAAGAAATCAACAGTACGTTAGCGTTCTCAGATCTTAAGATGCAAACGAATACGGAAAATCATCTTGATCATTTGAAAGGAGGATCCTCTTCCAAGCTATTGCTCAGAAGAAGATGCTCCTTTTCGTAGAGACTTATTTCACAGCCCCTTTCTTTTGTGTTTATTAAATCGGTACGGCAAAGAATAGCGAATAGTGTTGCAATTTAGATTTCTCTGTAAGATAATAAAAGAAAATTTGATGGGAGGTGAATCAATGCAGGTGTCTAAATATGAATTTAATGTAAAATCCAGAGAAGATTTCTATCTGTATCCGGAAAAATACCGTGTAGAACCATTTCGGATATACGGAAATCTGTATTATACAGGAAATAAAAGTGTCGGCTCCCATTTAATTGATACGGGGGAGGGGTTGATACTACCTATCCAACTACCGTAGCTATGCTGATTCAGTCTATATGGGAATTGGGGTTTAATCCAAAAGATATCCGTTATATCATTCATACCCATGGTCACTTTGATCATATTGGAGGAACGGCGCTTCTAAAAGAACTTTCCGGAGCCCAAACCTGCCTGGGAGAGGGAGATGCATTCATGTTTCATGAAAGACGAAGATATTATTACCCTTGGAAATACCAGGATCCGGATCGTTTCTACTCCCGGACATTCAGGTGGAGTTATTTCATTGTTTTTTGAAACGGAAGAAAACGGTGTCCGTCTGACTGCCGGTATGCACGGCGGAGCAGGACTTAATACTTTATGCAGAACATTTATAGAGCGTTTTGACAGAAAGCAGTGCAGGAAAGAATTTCTGGAAGGGATTGAACGGGTATATAAAGAGCCTGTTGACATTATGCTGGGGAATCACGCGGGCCATAACCGTACAGTGGAGAAACGTCAGTTAATGATACAGAATCCAGAAGGAACCAATCCATTTATAGATCCATCTGAATGGAAACGTTATCTGGATACGGTAAAGAATCGGTATGAGATCATGCTGGAGAAAGAGGAAGCAGGGGTTGATCTGATAGAAATGTAAGAAAGCTGGTGGATTGGGATGTCCGGAATTGCATTATTTGTGCCAAGCGATGAGATGTATGAGCAGGCGAAGGGGATACTGAGAGAAAAAGACAA
>JAQSYE010000003.1 GCA_029256305.1 Lacrimispora sp.
TAGATAGCTCCGTTACTGTGACGCTTTTCTTTTCTAATATAATATCTTTGATTTTGGCTTTCCTTGTTACTGCTAACATTGGCATGTTCCTTTCTTTCTTTGAACAAATCTATTTGAAATGCGGTATGAAACCATAAAAATACAGTCACATATAAGTATATTGTATATTTTTTTTGACAAAATGTAAAGAAAAAATGATGAAAATAAAAACAAAACAAAATAAAACACATAAAATCAAACAAAAATTGCTAAAATATAGCAAAAATTGATAAGTTCAGACAAACCATGCATCAAGTCGTTTGAACTTTGGAGGGATCGTTATGATGACAGTTCAAGGCGTGAAATACATGTCTGACTTTGAAGCCAAAAATGCAATTCTGGATATTGGCAAGCGTATGTATGATAAAGGCTTTGTGGCTTCCAATGATGGAAACATAAGCTGTAAGGTGGGTCCGAATACGATCTGGACAACACCCACCGGTGTATCCAAGGGATTTATGAAACAGGATATGCTTGTAAAGATGGATTTAAGCGGCAGAGTGCTTATGGGGAAATCGAAACCCTCTTCAGAAGTAAAAATGCATTTAAGGGTCTACCAGGAAAATCCAGATGTACAGGCAGTCACACATGCCCATCCTCTGGTGGCAACCAGTTTTGCCATTGCAGGCATCAGCCTGGATACAGCTGTATTGACGGAAGCGGTATTGGGGCTGGGATCGATTCCCATTGCAAGATATGCGACACCTGGTACGGAAGAAGTCCCTGATTCGATTGCTCCGTTTGTAAATACCCACAACGGGGTACTTCTTGCAAATCATGGAGCATTAACCTGGGGAAAAGATATTTTTCAGGCATTCTATCGGCTGGAGTCCATTGAATATTATGCAACCATATTGATGTATACAGGAAATATAATTGGCCGTCAGAATGTACTTTCCTGCGACCAGGTAAATAAGCTGCTTGATATCCGGCAAAAACTGGGCATTACTGCAGGCGGAATACCGCCCTGTTCTTTACAGGAAACCAATATGAGAGATGTTATTACTTCTTCCGATATCTGGCCGTCCTGGCCTGCTTCGCCGATTCAGGCTTCACTAAATCCGCCGGTAAATGAATTAAAAGGGGTAACTCCGCTTGTTAAACCAGGGCAGTCTTCGCCTCTTAAAGAAAGCGGGTGTTCTTGTGGGATTTCTTCTTTGCCAAAGGAAACGGTGGAAAAGAATGAGACAGAACAATTGAGCAAGGCAAAGGAGGAAATTATTGCTGAGGTTGTCAGAAGAGTAATGGGGCAGTTTAGCTAGGAGGAAAAAATGGAAATTGGGACAAGGGAGATTGAACTGATTGTAAGGGAAGTGCTTGCAGGACTGGAAAAGAAAAGTCCGGCACCTTCTCAAGTTTCGTCCTGGAGCGATAACGGAGTATTTGACCGGGTTGAGGACGCAATTGAGGCAGCGTACACTGCTCAGCGTGATTGGATCAATCATTATAAGGTAGAAGACAGGAGAAGGATTATTGAGGCGATCCGATCCGTTGCAAGAAAACATGCCCAGTCACTGGCATCCATGGTGCAGGAAGAAACCGGTATGGGCCGTGTGGAAGATAAGCTTCAGAAACATCTGGCTGTCATTGAAAGGACTCCTGGAGTGGAATGCCTGACTACGGAAGCGATCTCCGGCGACGGCGGGCTTATGATAGAGGAATACGCCCCATTTGGAGTTATCGGAGCCATTACGCCATCAACAAACCCCACGGAAACCATTATTAACAATACAATTAGCATGATTGCCGGAGGTAATTCGGTTGTGTTCAATGTACATCCGGGAGCCAAACAAAGCTGTGCTCACTGCCTGAAGCTGCTTCATCAGGCGATTATGGAAAGCGGCGGGCCGGCGAATCTGATTACCATGCAAAGAGAACCTGACATGGAGGCGGTTAACATTATGACCGCTGATCCAAGAATCCGTCTGATGGTTGGAACCGGAGGAATGGGCATGGTAAATGCGCTGTTACGGTCAGGCAAGAAGACGATTGGCGCAGGTGCAGGCAATCCGCCCGTTATTGTAGATGGTACTGCAGATATTAAGCTGGCGGCCAGGGAGATTTACCGGGGAGCCTCCTTTGATAATAATATCTTATGCCTTGCAGAGAAAGAAGTCTTTGTTATGGAGCAGGCTGCCGATGAGCTCATATACCAGCTGCAGCAGGAGGGAGCGTTTTTCCTTCAGAAAGATCAGCTGCAGGAGATTTTGAAACTTGCCATGATCGAGAAAAACGGCACTTATGAAGTGAATAAAAAATGGGTAGGAAAGGATGCTGCTTTGTTCCTGGAAGCAATAGGCATACACAGCGATAAAGAGGTGCGACTTTTAATCTGTGAAACAGACAGAAATCACCCCTTTGTCATGGTAGAGCAGCTGATGCCTGTTCTTCCCATTGTCCGCTTAAAAACCTTTGAGGAATGTATGGAAAGTGCAAAAGCGGCAGAATCAGGAAACCGCCATACTGCATCTATGTTTTCCCGGAATGTGGAGAACATGACCAGATTTGCAAAGGAGATTGAGACTACTATTTTCACAAAGAACGGAGCCACTTTAAGAGGCGTGGGAATTGGAGGAGAAGGACATACCACAATGACAATCGCAGGTCCCACGGGAGAAGGCATTACCTGCGCAAAAAGCTTTACCAGAAGGCGCAGATGTATGTTGGCTGAAGGCGGCTTAAGGATCATCTAAGGGAGGTACATATGGCAATTGGCTTTTTGGAGTGTGCAGGATATGGAGCGGTTTTATATGCCATGGATAAAGCGTGCAAGGCCGCAGATGTGAAAATCATCGGCATTGATACCATTAATCCAAAGGATGCAGCATCTTTTATTCCTCTTACTGCCCAAGTGAAATTTGAAGGCGGTGTGGATGATGTAAAGGAAGCCTGTGAAGCAGCAAGGCGGGCAGCGCTTGAGCTTAACAACCCGGAGGATGTCCTGGTCCGGATGATCGAAAGGCCGTACGAAGGAACAAAAGCATTGGCTCGCATAACAAAGGTAGCATTCACGGAAGAAAATACAAATAATTAGAGGAGGTAGAATGGTATGGCATCCACATCAATCGGTTTAGTTGAAACAAGGGGATTAATTGCCTCCATAGAAGCAGCTGATGCAATGTTAAAGGCAGCAGACGTGGAACTGGTGGGGACGGAAAAGATCGGTTCCGGACTGGTGACTGTTATTGTAACCGGAGAAGTCGGGGCAGTTAAGGCGGCTACCGAAGCGGGGGAAGCGGCGGCTTCCAGAATCGGAGAGCTGGTAGCTGTCCATGTGATTCCCAGACCACATCAGGATATAGACAAAATTCTGCCAAAAGCAAAATAGTAGTTCTGGCAGAAAAGGTGGGTTATCATGAAAAGAAACGGAAACGCCATAGGAATACTGGAAATAAATTATTATGCCAATACAGTTTTTGTGGTTGATCAGGCGCTGAAAGCGGCGCAGGTGGAGATTGTCAGCTGTCACAAGACATTGGGCGGCAGGATGTGCCATACTGTGCTGGCAGGCGAGACATCAGCAGTTTATGCGGCAATGGAAGCGTATGTGTTTCCATTAATAACCCTCATCAGCAGGTGTGGAAGCTGTTAAATATGATAGACAGACATGAGGAAGAATCGAAAACTGGGACGGGCAAGGATCATGAAAATGAAGATAAAACAGGAGGAGAAGGAAATGGCAGAGATATCGGTTAAGAAGGGCATGCTGGCACTGGGAATGGTTGAAACAAGAGGTCTGACCGCATCGATCGAAGCGGCAGATGCCATGTTAAAAGCAGCAGATGTTGAACTAATAGGGACAGAAAAGATTGGCTCAGGTCTGGTAACCGTTATGGTACAGGGAGATGTGGGAGCGGTAAAAGCAGCGGTAGAGGCAGGAGAAGAGGCTGCTTCCAGGGTAGGAGAACTGGTGGCCGTCCACGTAATTCCAAGACCTCATAATTCCATAGCAGGAATTATCCCACTGATTAAATAAGGAAACAGTGTCTGATGGAAAACAGGGAAGAACTGATTCAGAAAATAACAGAAATGGTTCTGGAACACTGGAACCGGCTAAGTACTGATCCCTATCAGGTTCCGGTTGGCATTTCGGCAAGACATGTACATTTATCAAGGGAACACGTGGAAACACTGTTCGGAGCAGGTTATCAGCTTACGCCCGAAAAATCATTAAGCCAGCCTGGTCAGTTTGCCTGCAAAGAACAGGTTGAAGTCTGCGGTCCGAAAGGATTAATTGGCAAAGTCCGGATTCTGGGGCCCGAGAGGAAACATAGTCAGGTTGAGATGGCTTTTAGTGACTGCAGAATCCTGGGTATTACTCCCCCTGTCAGGACTTCCGGAGATTTAAAAGAAACTCCGGGAATCCTGCTAAAGGGACCTGTGGGCGAAGTTTTTCTAAAAGAAGGTGTTATCATTGCCGACCGTCACATTCATATGACACCAGAAGAGGCAGAATGGTTTGGCGTATCAGATAGGGAACGGGTGAATGTGGTGGTTCCGGGGGAAAAAGGAGGCGTACTTGGCCGGGTTCTTATCCGGATTACCAGGGAAAGTCGTCTGGATTTTCACATGGATACAGATGATGCCAATGCATTTTTACTCAAACAGGGACAGTGGGTCACCATTAGAAAGGAGAATGCCAGATGATATTAGGAACGATTATGGGAACAGTGGTTTCCACAAGAAAGTGCAGAAATCTGGTGGGGTTTAAGCTCCTTTTGGTGGAACCGTATTACGGAGAAAAAAAGAATATATTTGTGGCAGCTGATACCATGGGAGCGGGAATCGGGGAACTGGTACTGGTAACGACGGACAATACTACCCAGTTCGCCCTTGACCGCACGGCACCGGTTGATGCTGTTGTAGTTGGAATTGTAGATGCACCTCCTCAATTGGGGAAATAAACAGAGGGAGGGAATTACTATGGAGCAGGGTATATTAAAGGTTCTTGCAGTTGCAGATCCGGCAGTGAGCGGTTATCTGGATAAAGAATTGGGGATTCTGGACGGATATAAGGGAAGTGTGGAATTTCAAATTGTGCCGTGGTCAGAATATCATGCCAAAATGATGGAATCACTTACAGGAAGCGGTGATTATGACATTATTATGGTAGCAGGTCATCTGTGGCTGTCTGATTTTGTACATAAGGGCTATCTGGCTGAAATTGAATTTGATAAAGAGGATATCCTTCCTGCCATTGCCAGGGAAATGGGCTATCAGAATAAGGCATACTTATCTCCTTCTTTCTGTGACGGTCATATGATTGTATACCGTAAGAGTCTGCTTTATAAGGTGCTTGGAAAGGAGCTGGGGCCTGTAATCACGCCTCAGGAATACCTGGATACAGCAATTGCTTTAGCGGCAGTATATGGAAGAAAGGCCGTTGCAATGAAGGCTGATCCGTCAGAAATATTTACCGATGCACTTCCTTTTCTTCGGATGTATGGAGGAGATGCTTATGATCTTGAAGGAAATCCAGTCTGCGGGAATGAAAAAACAATAAGAGGGCTTCAGTCTTATTGTGAATTGAAGTCATATGCTCTGGAAGGCACGGAACACTTTGCAAATGAGGAAATTGCTGAGGCGATCCGAAAGAAAAAGGCTGTCATGGCAGTCACATGGAGCGGACAGCTTGGATCTGTATGGGAGAATGGTTGTCTGGAGCCGGAGGATTTAGGTTTCAGTACATTTTCAACAGCATGGAATGTGACGTGGTCCTTTGCCATCTGCTCGGGAAGTGCAAAAAGGGATGCTGCCAACGACTTTTTAAGATATTTGCGTTCTGCTGAGGTTGACTGTAAAACAGGAAGGGTAAGCGGGGCGCCGGTTAGAGAGTCAAGCTATCGGAAAGGAGCCAGTAACTGTTCTTGGTTTCCAGTGCAGGAAATGATGATTGAGTCTGCAAAACCTCTTCCTCATATAAAGCGGTCAGGGGATAAAAACGCAATCCTATACCAAAAAATATATCAGGCTTTCACAGGAGAATTATCAGCCAGGGATGCGATGGAATCTGCAGAACATGAAATAGCTGATAAAACCTGATGGAGGAAAATTTATGAAGATTATTATAATCGGAGGAGTTGCGGCAGGTATGAGTGCTGCATCCAAGATACGCAGGCTGAATTCTGATATTCAGGTAGCTGTTTATGAAAAGGGAGGATTTCTTTCCTATGGTGCATGCGGGCTGCCTTATTATGTGGGAGACTTTAATGAGGATTACAGAAAAATGATTGCCCGCAGCCGTGAAGCCTTTGAAAAGATGGGAATAGAAACATTTCTAAAGCATGAAGTCATATCGGTTGATGCCGGAAAAAAACAGATTGTCGTAAGGGATCTTTTATCTGGCAGAGAGTTTGAGGATACTTTTGATAAGCTGATGATTGCAGTAGGAGCAGAGGCAGTGATGCCACCGTTTCCGGGCAGAGAACTGATGGGAGTCCATGCTTTAAAGAATATGGAAGACGGCATCTTTTTAAAGGAATACGCAAAAATGGAAAAGGTCCGGAATGTAGTCATCGTAGGCGGGGGCTACATTGGCGTAGAATGCGCCGAAGCTTTTTTACATATCGGGAAAAATGTTCGTATGATAGAAACGGCTCCCAGAATTCTTGCATCTTTTGACGAAGAAATGACGGTGTTCGCTCAGGAAGAACTGTTAAAACAGGGAGTAAAGCTTCATGTTGCTGAAAAAGTGGAGGCGTTTGAAGGCGACGGACTATATGTCAATCGCGTCATTACAAACAAAGGAAGTTATGATGCAGATTTAGTAATTGTTGCAGCAGGGGTAAGACCCTGTACGGAATTTCTAAAAGACACCGGCATAGAGAGAGGGAAAAACGGAGCAATTGTAGTGGACAGGGAAATGAGAACTTCCATACCGGATATTTATGCTGCAGGTGACTGTATTCTTGTTTATCATGAACTATTAAATGAAAACACTTATCTGGCTCTTGGAACGGTGGCCAATAAATGCGGTCGGATTGCCGGTACGAATCTGGCAGGAGGCAGTGAAGTGTTTCAGGGAGCACTGGGGTCTGCAGCTGTTAAAGTATGCGGGCTGGAGCTGGGACGGACCGGCATGAGCGAAGGAGATGCAAAACATCTTTCTGTTAATTACAGCACGCTGCTTGTCACGGTGAATGATCATCCGGCTTACTATCCGGGACCTACCCCGATTACAATTAAGCTGATCTATGAAAAGGGAAGCAAACGAATTCTTGGCGCCCAAACCTGCGGAGAAAAAGGAGCAGTTCTTCGGGCAGATGTATTTGCCGTCGCCATTCACTGCAAGATGACGACGAAAGAATTGGGAATGACAGACCTTATTTATGCACCTCCGTTTGCGGGAGTGTGGGATGCCATACAGATTGCCTGTAATGCAGCGAAATAGGAATAGCGGTGAGAAAGGGGCATTCTTATGAGTAAAATGATATCGATGCAGGAAGCGGCAGCTATGGTCAGCGACGGAACAGTTCTTGGGATCGGGGGGAATGTACTTCACCGCGCGCCTATGGCCTTCGTAAGGGAACTGGTACGTCAGAGGAAGCGGAATCTGAAGCTGGTTAAAACTGCGGGCGCAATGGACGTGGACATGCTGTGTTTTGGAGGATGTGTAACCAGTGTAGATGCCGGGTTTATCAGCTATGAAAGTGAGTTCTCTCTGGCAATGCATTACAGAAAGGCAGTGGAAAGCGGCCAGGTAAAAGGAAATGAGCATGCCTGCTATACTGTTATTTCCGCACTTCGGGCAGCCAGCTATGGAGTTGGATTTATGCCGGTAAAAGGCCTCTCAGTCAGTGACTTAATAGAAGAAAATGATTATTTTACCAGAATAACGGATCCATTTACAAATGAAATGGTCACGGTAGTAAAAGCGATTCGTCCGGATGTGGCAGTCATTCATGTTCAGGAGGCAGATGAAGACGGCAACGCCAGAATATCGGGTCCGCTGTTTGAGGATATCCTGCTTTCCAGAGCGGCAAAGAGGGTGATTCTTACAGCAGAACATATCGTTTCCAGTTCTTTGTTTTCCAGTGGAACTAAGAAGGCGGACATACCACATTTCCTGGTTTCTGGAGTTGTACATACCGTAAAAGGTGCTGCGCCCTGTTCCTGTGCGGGAAGCTATGATATTGACACAAAAGGAATTCGTGCGTTTAAAGAGATTAAGGACCAGGATGGTCTGGCTGTATATCTTTCGGCATATGAAAGGGCGGACCGCAGAGGCTTGGGAGGCAGAAATGATGGAAAAAGATAACCGGATCTGTGACATTATGGTGTGCGCAATGGCCCGCATGATTCAGGATGGAGATAAGGTATTTCACGGAGTATCTTCCCACATGCCAATGATTGCTGTGCTTCTTGCAAAGGAACTCCACGCTCCCCATGCCGTACATTTAAACATACCGGGAGGAGTTGATCCATCCCCTAGGAAGCTTAAAAAGTATACCAGTGCAGGCAGCGAGCTGTTAGAAGGTGCAAAATCCAGCTTTCCCCTTATGGAGGTATTTGATTTATCCATGAGAGGGGGGCTTGATATGGCATTTTTAAGCGGTGTTCAGTTTGATAACAGAGGAAATGTGAATGCATCGGTAATCGGTAGTTACCAGAAACCAAAAGTAAGGCTTCCAGGCGGTGCAGGAAGTGCAGTTTTGATACCCACTGCAAAGAGAGCTGTAATCTGGAGAACAAAGCATGATAAACGGACGTTTGTAAACCAGGTGGATTTCATTACAACAAAAGGGAATGTGGACCGGATCGTAACACCTCTCTGTATTTTTAAAATGGAAAATGGAAAATTGGTACTGGATACCATCCATGAAACTTCAACTCTTAAGGAAGTTGAGGATAACACCGGATTTCCTGTTAAATATTCACGAATTGCAGTCACCCCGTCTCCCACAAAGACTGAACTTTCTGTGTTAAAACGGATTGATCCGGGTGATTTCAGAAATATAGAATTTTAGGGAGAATCTAATATGGGACTTCTAAGAGTGAATGCAGTGGCGACCAGTTTTTTCGGAAGGGGATCCATTGGTATGCTGCCTGCGGAACTTAAAAAGAGAGAATTGAAACGGGGACTTATTGTTACAGACCAGTTTCTGTATAAGAGCGGAGCAGCAGATAAAGTGGGTTTGTTTTTGCTGGAAGCGGGAATTGAGTATGCCGTCTACTATCTGGTACAACCAAATCCTTCTGTGTCTGTGATTAATGAATGTCTGGAAGCAGCAAAAGCTTTACATGTTGATTTTCTGACTGCAGTTGGTGGGGGGTCTGCCATTGATACGGCAAAGGCGGTCAGCATTGTACTGGAAAATGGCGGTCGGATTGAAGATTACGAGGGAGTTAATCAGTCAGACAGACCGGGATTACCCGTTGTGGCAGTAAATACAACTGCGGGAACCGGTTCTGAGGTCACATCATTTTATATAGTGACCAATCCGGACAAGCATACAAAGATGTGTATGGTGGATACCAATTGTATGGTGAGCATTGCTATCAATGATATTGATTTTATGATGAGTATGCCTGGAAATCTGACTGCATCAACTGGAATGGATGCAATGACTCATGCCATAGAGGCAGCAGTTTCAAAGAGGTGTACTCCTTTTACCGATAAAGATGCCCTTTGGGCGATCGGGGTGATTAAGAGTTATCTGACGGAAGCTGTGGAACATGGAGAAAATGAGACTGCCAGAGAAATGATGGCTTATGCAGAATACAGCGCGGGAATGGCATTTTCCAATGCAGGTCTTGGAATGGTCCATGCCATGGCCCATTCCCTTGGGGGCCGTTTCAATCTTCCTCATGGGGTCTGCAATGCGATCTTATTGCCATATGTAATGGAATTCAATGGAAGTAAAAAAAATATTGCAGAGCGTTATAAAAAAGTGGCAAAAGGTCTGGGGATAAAAGATGTCGAGACCATGTCAGGGGAACAGGCGGTGAGGGAGGCGGTTTTACGAGTCAGAGAACTGTCAAAAAGAATCGGACTGGCAGAATGCTTAAGTGATCTTTCTGTGGATTACCGTGCGTTTGGAGATCTGGCGGAGAGTGCCTTGGTAGATGCCTGTATGGAAGACAATCCGTTTAAGCCTGCAAAAGAAGAAATTATTGAGGTATATCAAAAGGCTTATTATGGGATTTCATCAAAATAGAAGAGGGTGAAAGCATGAAAAAGTTAATGAATGATCCGGAAAATTATGTAAATGAGATGCTGGAAGGGATTTACCTGACACATCCAGATCAACTTACCTTTACAGGAAATGATCTGCGCTGTCTGGTAACGGTCACAAAGACAGAAGGAAAAGTTGGAATAGCCACAGGAGGAGGTTCCGGACATCTTCCGTTGTTTTTAGGCTACGTAGGCAAAGGAATGCTAGATGGGTGCTGTGTAGGAGATGTGTTTCAGTCGCCTAGCGCCGATCAGATGCTGGAAGTAACAAAGAAGATTGACTCAGGAGCGGGAGTTCTATACATTTACGGGAATTATAACGGGGATATTTTCAATTTTGACATGGCAGCTGAGATGGCGGACATGGAAGAAGGAATCCGGGTGGAGCAGGTGGTAGCAGGCGAAGACGTCGCTTCTCCTCCGGCGAAAGATGGAGGGAAGAATACCAGAAGAGGGGTTGCCGGAATTTTTTTCGTATATAAATGCGCAGGTGCGGCGGCGGCCTCGGGAAAAGATCTTTCGCAGGTAAAGAGGATCGCAGAAAAGGCGGCTTCAAATGTGAGGACCATTGGCGTGGCACTGACACCTTGTACGGTGCCAAGAGTCGGTCATCCCGGATTTGCAATTGCTGAGGATGAGATGGAAGTCGGTATGGGAATTCATGGAGAGCCAGGTATCCGCCGGGGAAAGATGGAGACAGCAGATCAGATTACAGAAGAAATGGTTGATAAAATTCTGAAGGATATTTCCTATGAACCAGGAGATGAGACAGCGGTTCTTGTCAATGGGCTGGGGGCAACACCACTAGATGAACAGTATATTGTCGCCAGAAAGGTTCATCAGATACTAAAAGAAAAGAATATCGGGATACATCGCTGTTATGTGGGAGAGTATGTCACCTCCATTGAGATGGCGGGTTTATCCATCTCTCTTTTAAAACTGGATGAGGAACTGAAAGGTTATCTGGATGCTCCGGCAGATACACCGTTTTTTAAGCAGATAAAGAATGGAGAATAATATGAATCAGCAGGAACTGATTGCCATGCTTGGCAGGATCAGCAAAATAATGGAAGAAAACCGGGACTATCTCATAGAACTTGACAGCGTGGTCGGAGACAGTGACTTAGGCTTAACGATGTCTGACGGATTTCGTTCCGCTTATGATTCGGTATCAGATGGTATGGAACCGGATCTTGGAAAACTGCTTTATAAGGCAGGTAAAACCATGGGTAATAAGGTACCTTCCACCATGGGGACGTTGATGGCGGCTGGACTTATGCGTGCTGGAAAAGTCTTAAAGGGAAAAATGGAACTTACTGACAAAGATGTTGTCTCTCTGTTTCAGGCTTATAAGGATGGCGTTGCTGACCTTGGTAAGGCAAAATTGGGGGATAAAACTTTCCTAGATGGATTTCAGCCCGGAATAGACAGGCTTGCGGCTGGGGTAAATGCTGGTATTTCTCTTGAGATGGCCTTACAGGAAGCAGCCGATGCCGCATGGGCAGGTTTTGAAAATACCACGTCTATGGTTGCGGTTCACGGTAGAGCAGCTACAAGAGGAGAGGCTTCCCGTTCTTTAAGGGATCCGGGAGCCGCTGTGGGAGCCCTGATTATGAAGGCAGTTGCCAAAAGATAGACTCAATGAGAAAGAGAACCGCTGTGAAGTAGGGTTACTTACAGATCAGCGGTTTTTTGACAAAAGGACTTTACTAAATGTGATTTATTTGATAGGATGATATTGCTTAAATCTAAATTCATTTCTATGATTGCATTATCTGTTTTACGCTCTTAGTTTTTTAAAATTTATTTCCCTTTTTCCATTTTATTTTCTATTTTATCTTATTGTAATACTCATTTGTTTCGCTTTTATCTACTTTATTCCACAATAACAGGCTGTACATGAATTGTTTTTTGAAAACATCAGTATATTTCTCTAATTAAAAGTGGCAGCTTTTTTCCGTTTTTCTTTGTGTATTCTATTTTTTTATTTCCCATATTTTTTCGAGAGGAGGTGTCAGGACAATCAATGAAATGAAGAGATGTAATGATTTGAGCAGGAACAATTGATAAAATGGGCAGAGACCGCGGTCAAATAAATCCAAAGAAAGAAACCATCAAATAACAACAGTATCTTCTCGGTCCGATCCGGACAGAGGAAGAATGGAGGAAAAATGAATCGAGTAATTTTAATGGGAAGACTGACAAGAGATCCGGAAGTGAGATATTCACAAGGAGAACGTACCATGGCAATTGCCAGATATACACTTGCCGTTGATCGAAGAGGACGTAAAAATCAGGATAGCACTGAGCCAACGGCTGAGTTTATTAACTGCGTATCATTTGATAAAACAGGTGAATTTGCAGAAAAGTACTTTCATCAGGGAATGAGAGTTCTGATTACAGGAAGAATTCAGACGGGGAGCTATATAAATAAAGACGGAGTTAAGGTTTACACCTTTGAGGTGATTGTGGATGAGCAGGAGTTTGCCGACAGTAAGAACATGTCTGCTGGAGAAAGTCAGGCAGCTTCAAGGCCAGAATCTACCGGTGCAATTGGAGATGGGTTTATGAATATACCTGATGGCATCGATGATCTGGATTTGCCGTTTAACTAAAAGAGATATGATAAAAGAGATAGCTAAAAAAACAAAACGCCACATTGCTTTTTTGACCTTTCTGTTTTTGATGGCAGGACAGGAGAACCTTTCTTATGGGGCAGAAAAGACAGTTGAAATAAGAAAAGAAATCCGTACATCTACTAAGGACGATGAAGGAAGCAGTCAATTCGAAGAGACAATTGAAAAGAAAGGAGTGAAATACCAGCTAAAGTCTTTGCAGACAGACCTTGTGGAGATAATACATCCAGGCAACGTTTTAATAATTGATTCCGCGCCGTTTGTGGGCAGACCTGAAGAATATGCGCCTCAGATAACCGTGTTAGAAGAGGATAAGAAGTATCATTTAACCGCCAGTGAGATTATGGATATCCAGACAGATGAAAAAACAGAGTATTCAGAATCCACTATTTTATATGAAGGAGTAGAGTATATTGACCGTATGCCTGAGGTGGCGCCGGTACAGGTGATTAATGAAGATTTAAAGATTAAACAAGCGGTTGAATTACCTGTAGTCTTTCAAGTAGAAGAAAGTAGTTACTGGGATTATGACTTTACTTTTCCCATAAAGGTTTCCGGCTATCAGGAGGATTCTTATTTGCTGGGTAATAAGGAAATACCGAATGGAGTGCCTCTCATAGACTATGCAGAAGAATTTTTAAAGTATCTAAATCTCCCCAGGGACTATTATGAAATAACAAGTATTGCCTGGACTGGGGAACCGGAGGAACAAAACGGGGATATGATTCGCTCTGCTCAGGCCCGGGGGAGGAAACTGGTTAAAAATATTAGAGGCGTTTATGGAGGAGAGGTCACATTCCCGTCTGTACGGGCCAGGGTTTACCGGGGAACTTATGTGGAAGATGGAGCTGAAAATCAAACAGATCAGTTGATTTACAAAAAGAATGTAACGGCTGTCTATGAACGTCAGGCCAGGAATGGATTACTAAAGATATTAAGATACATACTTACAAGAACAATTGCATTGGTTGTATTTCTTTTGCTGTTAATAGTCATACTGATTTTTCTTAGGAAGAAAAAGAGGCCTGTCCCTGTGGATTAAATATCATCGGCTGACATATATTGAAACAAGTAGTTACATAAATGAGGTGAATTCGTATTGCATGAGAGTCGAACATATTTATCCCGTTTATAAAAGCATTCAGGATCGGGAAAATTCTTTGCAGAAAGTATATGAAGAGCTTCAATTAGTTTTTTTTCATAAATCACAATCCGAAAAAAATGGTCCTCTCTTAGAAAAAGAGCAAACGGTTCATATAAAGAAGGGAAAGCAATAAAGCCATATGGATGCGATTTATGCCAGACAGTCGATTGATAAAAAAGACAGCCTCTCCATTGAGACGCAATTAAGTTTTGCCAGAAGGATGGCAATTGGTGAACCCAGATTATACATAGACAGGGGAATTTCGGGGAAGGACGTGGTACACAGACCGGAATTTCTAAAATTATTAAACGATATCAAAACGGGTACCATAAACCGGATTCTTGTTTACAAACTTGACCGGTTTACAAGGTCACTTCTGGATTTTACAAACACCTGGGAATACATGAGTAAATATAAGGTAGAATTTATTTCCGTTACGGAAAATTTTGATACCTCAACACCCATAGGAAAAGCAATGATATTTATTATGGCTGTGTTCGCCCAGATGGAGCGGGAGCAGATTTCAAGAAGGGTCTATGATAATTATTATGACAGGATTGAACTGGGGCGCTGGCCGGGAGGTCCTGCCCCCTATGGTTACGGTAATACAACAGTCACACAGGGAGATAAAAAGGTATCTTCCCTGAAATTAGAGGATAACATAAAGGTCCTGGAAGAGATTATGAAGGTTTACGCTTATCCAACCACAAGCTTGGGAGATATCGGACGAATGATGACAGCCAGGCAATGTCCCGGACCAAACAGTGAAAAATGGTCGCCCTGTTCCGTTGGCCGGGTACTTAGAAATCCTGCCAGTGTGAAATGTGATCATGCTGTTTATACTTACTTTAAAAAACTGGGAGTAAACATGATTAATTCCCTTCTTGACTTTAATGGGGAGCATGGCGGTATGCTGGTAGGAAAAAAGGGAGCTGTGACAAAAGGTGCTTTGGATTCCAGGGGGGCTACCTTTGCCATCGGTAACTGGCCTGGATATATTGATTCTGAGATATGGCTTCGCTGCCAGAGAAAACTGGATAACAATGAGAAGGTGGCTTCCAATGATGGTCCGCGCAACAGCTGGCTGACGGGACTACTCAAATGCGCAGGCTGCGGCAGAGCAGTCATGGTTCGAAAATACAAACGTAAATCAGATGATGAAACAGTACGTACTATAAGGTGCCGCGGAAAGGATTTTCTCGATTGCGATTCAAAGCCCCAGATGAGGATTGAACAGATTGAGGATTCTGTCCAGACTGAGCTTCAGAAGCTTCTTGACAGATGCAGACCTGCTCCCATTGAAATAAGCGATGGAACCAATGAGCTGGAACTGCAACTGATCCGGATTGAGGAAGCAGTGACGAATTTAATGCAGGTTTTGAAGACTAAAACAGTAAGTTCACTGACTGTGGATTATGTGAATAAAGAACTGGAAGAACTGACGGAAACAAAGGAAAAACTATTGGAAGAGAAAGAACGGTTAGTCAATAAATCCGTATTTCCGGAAAAGATCCTATTTTCTCAGTTGAGTAAAGAAGACAAACGTGCGGTAGCGTTTTCCTATTTGGAAACAGTGATGGTTAAGGATGATTCTATTAGTTTAATATGGAAAGTGTAATTAAATGCACACGCCTGAAAGAAGTATCCACAGGAAACAAGATGTGGATGCTTCTTTGCGTTTAAACGGCCGTTGGTTCTAATCAGATTTTAACTTACCATACGATCATGGAACTCATATAATCCACCATTTGATCTATGGGAATGCGCATACCATTTTGCAGCCACCACATGATTAAAGCAATTGCGGCGCCTGTATAATATTCTGACATAATGACTATGGGGATGGGACTGGGAACCCCCAGGCGCTTCTCATCCATACGAAAACACCGGTCAAGATAGGTACTGACCGTATTTCTTAAAAGATCTGCCATAAAATCATTTTTAATATGAGAGGCACTCTGAACGAAAAAGTCTTTATAATTTCTGGCATATTCAAACATCTGGCGGATGATGCGCCGGTAATATTCCTGTTCTGTTTCCCCTTCTTCAATATGTAATTCAATAAATTTGCGCTGTTCCTCCGAAAACATTGTTTCTAACAGCTGGTATTTATCTTCGAAATGCTTATAGAATGTGGTTCGGTGTACCATAGCTTTTTTGCAGATATCGGTCACAGTAATTTCTTCAAACGGATTTTTCAGCACCAGTTCAAAAAGGGCATCACTAAGAAAACGGTAGGTTCTCAGCATACGTAAGTCAATTGTCTGTTCTTTCATATATTACTCCAATCTACACTTTATGGGGATATGTAGTTTAGGCTACACTTTACAAAGTTTGTTTCTTGCTTTTTCTCTTAAAAAATAATATCATGCAAATCGATAGGTGTAAACAAAAATACGGATGATAACAGAGCAGCGGTCATGGAGGAGAAAGGCAATGATAGAGAAAACGAGAATATTCATATGGGCGACAGTCCCAGTTTTGTGCGCGTTGCTGCTGACTGGATGCAGTGGTGATAAAGGACAGGAGAAAAAAGAAGTAAGGAGTGTTTCAGTTGCGACCGTAAGTGAGGCAGCTTATACGGACACACTTAATTTAAGCGGTAACGTAACGCCGGTGGAAACTGCAAATCTTTCTTTTAAGCTTGCTGGCAAACTAAAGGATGTATATGTGCGGGAAGGCGATTCGGTGGAAATGGGGCAGAAGGTGGCAGAACTCACAATAGAGGATTATTCTCTGCAGGTCCGTGCCGCCCAGGCGCAGTTTCGGGCTGCTGAAGCTCAGTATGCGACAGC
Organism: Lacrimispora sp.; assembly: GCA_029256305.1. Taxonomy (GTDB): domain Bacteria; phylum Bacillota; class Clostridia; order Lachnospirales; family Lachnospiraceae; genus Lacrimispora. Next base: position 16,789 of record JAQSYE010000003.1, read on the forward strand.
AAAAATGCAGGTGGATACAGATGCCCCGTCAAAGATTAACCAGGCAAAAGCGCAGCTGGTGCTGACGCAGAAAACTTATAACAGAGTAAAAGCTCTTTATGAGGCGCAGGCAGTGTCCCAGAGTGATCTTGACGAAATTTCGGCAAAGCTGGCGGCTGATTCTGAGACATATCAACAGGCCCTGGAAGGGAAAAACATGGCTATTGCACAGATGGAAGCAGCCGGAGCCCAGAAAGACCAGGCAGCAGCGGCAGCCGATAAAGCAGCCAGGGATCTGACAGATACTGCACTGAACAGTCCCATGAGCGGAGTAATATTAAAGAAGCTCATGAATGGAGGAGAAACGGCAGCAGCCGGGTATCCGGTTGTAGTGATCGGACGAACCGATGAGGTTTACATAGAAATTGGTGTTCCAGATGAACAGATCAATGAAATTAAGCAGGGACAGAAGGCGGATGTATCGGTTTATGGCATTGAAAAGGCGTTTGAGGGAAGTGTTGCTGAAATCGGCGCATTAGCGGACAGTAATACACGCACCTTTACTGTAAAAATCCGTGTAAAAAATTCCTCCGGCATGTTAAAGCCGGGAATGATCGCAAATGTCCTGCTTCATACCGGTTCACAACAAGCTGTATTAATTCCTCTGGACAGTGTACTGCAGCGTGCAGATGGATCAGTGGTATACGTCTATGATTCTTCAAGCGGATCGGTAAAGAGAAAAATAGTAACTACCGGAGAGATCCGTGGCAATTCCATTGAAATTCTTACAGGATTGAAATTCGGAGAACAAATAGTAACAGAAGGCCAGTTCTTATTATATGACGGCGATGCTGTTGCGCTTGCAGAGGAGGATATGCCATGATTGCATGGAGTGTAAAGCATAAAAGCATTCTCGCTCTGCTGACCGGATTGTTTATGGTACTTGGAATTTATGCATATATCGTAATGGAAAGACAGGAAAACCCGGAGGTCACCAGCCCGGTGGCTTCTGTCACCTGTATTTACCCGGGAGCAAGTCCGGAGGATATAGAAAAGCTGATTGTCAAGCCGATTGAAGATAAAGTTGATACTATTTCGGGAATCAAGAAGCTGGAAAGCTATTCTGTAGATTCGGCAGGAGTAATTCAGATCACTCTAAATGATATGAGTGACAATGAGATTAACAAAAAATGGGATAAGCTCCGGGAAAAGATAGATGAAATTAAGCCAGAACTTCCTGCGAATGCACAGGCACCGGTAATAAAAACAGATTTTTCAAGTTCTTACGGACTTATCTTAGGACTCTCCGGAGAGGACAATACCAATCAGGAGATGGCGGATGTAGCCAGGCAGATGAAGAACATGCTTTCCAAGGATGCAGATGTGAAGGCTGTTGATATTATGGGTGATGAAAAACAGCAGGTGGAAATCGACTTAAATATGTCTAAGCTTCAGCAGTATGGTATTTCTCCTGCTGTAGTAGCGACTCAGCTGGGAGCCCGTAACATTAATATTCCCGGCGGAAATCTGGAGCTGACAGGTACTAAGATTCCAGTACAGGTTTCCGGGGAATATCAGTCCATGGAGGAAATAAAGAATACGATTGTCTCTGTTTCAACTGATTCTGGTACACCTGTCTATTTAAAAAATGTGGCTGAAGTTCTTCAAACTCCGGTGAAACCAGAAAAACAGGTATCTGTTAATGGAAGCCAGGGAGTGTTGATCGGCGTTAAATATGCAGATGGTATTAATATATTGAATTCGGAAAAGCGTCTTCAGGACAAAATTAATGAGTTTACAAAATCAAAACTGTATGCAGGAATGAAGCTGACAGAATTAAACAATCAGGCCAGTTTTGTAAAAGACTCCATTGACATGTTTGCAGATAATCTAATGGAGGGAGTTTTGCTGGTATTCGTAGTAGTACTTATTTCCATGGGCTTAAGATCAGCTGCGGTCGTATCCATTCCGATCCCGATCATCTGCATTCTTGTATTTGGCTACATGTATCTGACAAGAATCCCGCTCCACCAGGTAGCGGTTGCCTCATTGATGATATCTTTAAGCCTGATGGTCGCCAATGGAATTGTTGCAAATGATAATATTCATGTTTATCTGGCCAGGGGGGAATCGCTCACAACCGCCTGTATTGAAGGTGTGAAGGAGGTTGGTGTCCCTATTTTAACCTCATCACTGACCACGGTTGCATCTTTTCTGCCACTGGCAATGATGAACGGAGATGCAGGTAAATTTGTAAAAACACTTCCGATTCTGGTAAGCGTAGCTCTTGCAGGCTCCTACCTGACTTCTTTAACACTTGTTCCGGCGCTGGGACATCTGCTTTACGGGAAGCAGGCCAAGGAAAAACCAGTCAAAGCTGAACCGCCAAAGTATATAATATGGGTACAAAGAATATCTGAAAAATTGCATTTAAAACAGATTTTAGATAAATGTAAGGAATTATATGGGCGCTTATTGGAATTTTCATTAAACAGACCCAAAACAGTACTGTTGTTTTTTGTTGGGCTGCTTGTGGCCTCCTCTCTTATAGTCCCGACTATTTCCGTACAGCTTTTTCCTCCAGTGGAGCGTGAACAGTATGTGCTCAATGTAACAGTTCAGGACGGAAGTACGTTAGAAAAGACAATGGATCAATGCCGTAAGGTTGCCTCTGTGCTGGAAAAAGAAAAATCCATACAATCCTTTGCCAGTACTGCAGGTGATGGTTTTATGAAATATTATGTTACTTTTGAACCGGAACAGCAGGCGACCAATAAAGCACAGTTTCTGATTAATGGAACCCGTGCAGAGGCGGCAGCTGTGGAAAAAAGAATTCGTGAAGCGGTTCCGGGGATCAATACCACTCTTAAATATTTGGAAATAAGCCTTCCGCTGACATATCCCATACAGGTGCGCATATCCGGCGACAATATCGAGAAACTGCGAAGCGTGGCTTTAGAGGTTAAGGAACGGTGCCGTACTGTACCGGGAATCCAAACTGTAGAAGATAACTATGGAAATAACAGCTACCGCTTAAATGTGAATGTAAATGAGGAAAAGGCCAATCTGGTAGGAATTACCAACTATGATGTAGCCAGCGCGGTGCGAATGGCCGTAAATGGATTAGAAATATTAAAGATGAAGCAGAAGGATCTGGAGAAAGATTCCCTTCCTGTTATTGCAAAGATATCAGATAAAGATAAAAACAGCCGTGAAATACTTAACACCATATTCTTAACTTCACAAATTACAGGAAAGAATGTTCCATTGACGCAGATTGCTACCATACAGACTCAGTCTTCCTTAAACCAGATTATCCGGAGAAACAGTCAGAGGACAATTACTGTGGGCAGTTATGTAGAAGATGGATACAATACGGCGGCAGTAATGGAGAATGTGGAAAAAAGCATGAAAGGAATCCGGCTTCCTGACGGTTACACACTGGAATACGGCGGGGAAAGTGAAAACAGCGCAGATGCATTTTCTTCCATGACTTTGCCAACCATCATTGCAGTTATCCTGATTTATATCATACTGGTCTTCCAGTTTGGGGATCTTTTGGAACCGCTCATCATAATGGGTACCATACCATTGTCCTTTATTGGAATTATCTGGGGCTTAAAATGGATGGGGTATCCCATCGGATTCATGGCGCTGCTGGGAGCCATCAGCCTTATGGGCGTTGTAGTAAATAACGGTATTGTGCTTCTGGATTACATTAAGGTGCTCCTCCCCCAGACAGCAAGTGTTAAGGAAGCCATTGTCCAGGCTTGTGAAACACGTATGCGTCCCATTATGATTGGGATGGTAACGACTGTTTTCTCCCTTCTGCCTCTTATGACATCAGGTGGACCGCTATGGGCGCCTATGGCTACTGCAGTAATTTTCGGTATGATTCTGTCCACTGCTTTAACAATGATTGTTATACCCTGTGCTTATGCGATGATCGCGTTTAAGCGTGCACAACCAAAATAAAATTTATTCCAAAGGTTAAAAAGGTTTTGTTCACAAATTAATGAGCAAAGCCTTTTTTATTGCTGTTAAATTAGAAAACTATGAAACAAATAAATTATATATTATTGAAAAATATGGTATTATAGTGTAAAAGATTGAAAACGGGAGGTACAATGGAAAATCATATAAAAGTAATCGAATCCATAAAGGAATACTGTCTCAGTCATCTTGGTGCTTATGAAGCCAGACCATTTGGAGAATATCCAATCTGTTATAAGGTTATGGGGAAAATATTTGCACAGCTTAACCCGCAGGAGAATTTTTATAAGATTACCTTAAAATGCGAGCCGGAAAAAGCATATCTTTATCGTCAGCTCTATCCGGGAGTAATCGTAAGGGGATACCATTGCCCTCCAGTTCAGCAACCCCATTGGAATACGGTTGATTTAGATTCACTTTCAGATCAGGAGTTTCTGTTTCAGATGATTGATGAGGCTTATGAAGCTGTAATAAATAAGTTCAGTAAAAAAGCAAGGGAAAAACTATGCAACCTGTCAATCATTGAATTTAAAGATACAGATGGGGAAGATCCTGATTTTGCAATGCTTTGCGATAAGCTGGATCAGGCCCTTAATGAAATCGTGGGTGGTCATAATCAGAGAAGTCAGTATAATCAATACAATTTAAGAAATAGCATACATGATGTGATAGTGGCATACCACGATGGAGAGCCGGTCGCATGCGGAGCATTTAAGCGGTTTGATGAAACTCATGTGGAGCTAAAGCGAGTCTATGTGGATCCGTCAAATCGTCATATGGGGCTGGGAGCGGAAGTAATCCGGAGATTAGAGGCAAAGGCCCGGATAAGCGGTTATAGATGGTGTATTCTGGAGACCGGGCGACTGTTAGAAGCGGCTCATACGATGTATAAAAAAGCAGGTTATCAGATTATTCCTAATTACGGTCAGTATGCTGAGATGGAGGACTCCATTTGCATGGAGCATAAAATTTGATGGGTGAACAAATTATAGAAAAATATAAACTTGGTTTAAAGAAAAAATCGTTTTCTTTGGCTTATAACGGAGGAGAAATCTGGTGTGAACATTTGGATTCCCTTTATGATCAGACAGAACTGATGAAACAGAAATTCATGGGGGATTTATTACAAATTCGAAAGCCGTCTTCCAGTTCGTTTATAGCCGTGGTTCTGAATGAATCAGATGTTGACGGTGAAATTCTGGATCAGATAATATATGAATTTTCCAATTTAAAGAGGCAATTGCGTAAGGTTGCGTTTATAGGGCTAACATTTAAAATGAAACGATATGTGAAAAAGAGAAGTGCAGATACTAACTTTCTAATGGTCTGCATGGATGATCTGGAAAAGGCAAAAGAGTGGTTGGTCGGGAAGTCTTGAGGGGGGTACAATGAATAATAAAGAAGTTATTGAAATCGCCATGCAGCAATCTGCAATTGACAGTAATTGTTGTATGGCGGATTTTAGAAGCAATGAGAATAAGGTTGTACAGTCTGTGAACAATTCTAAAGCCAGAAAATATTTAAGACTCCCCTTTTCCTGTGATTTAACATCCTACGGGAATAACATCGTTGCATCTGTTTCCGAAGAATTAATAAAGGAAGTGGAGTGGTATATAGCAAAATATCCGGTTGAACACTGTTTTGAGACACCAAACATACATAAATTAGTAGAAAGACTTAAGCCTTATGATCTGAATGTCTGTTTTATGGGAGAGTACTTTTTACCAGATATGGAAGTATTAAAACCGCTTCCCTGCCAGTATGAAACTAAGGTTATGGAACCGGAGCATTTTAATAAATATTATCTGTCGGAATGGGGCAATGCTCTATGTGAAAAACGGAAAGAACTTGATTGTCTGGCAGTAGGAGCATTTGACAATGGGAGACTGATCGGGCTTGCGGCATGTTCTGCCGATTGCGATACCATGTGGCAGATTGGTATTGATGTGCTGCCGGAATATAGAAGACAGGGAATTGCTTCAAGTCTTACAAGCAGACTCGCAATAAAAATATTGGATAGAGGAATTGTCCCATTTTATTGCTGTGCATGGTCAAATCTAAAATCTGCAAGAAACGCCATAAAAAGTGGGTTTCGGCCAGCATGGGTGCAAGTTACGGCAAGAGAGAACAGTTTTATTGCTGAAATGAATGAGTAGAGAATTGGGAGGCAGTCATATGACAACAATATATTTTATACGGCATGCCGAACCAGATTATACAAATCATTCTGATGCGGAGCGTCCACTGACTCAAAAAGGATTAGAAGATAGTAAATTAGTAACCACGTATTTAAGTGATCAGGATATAGATATGGTTTTTTCCAGCCCGTATAAAAGAGCTGTGGATACAATAAGGCATTTTGCAGACTTATATAATCACCCAATTGTAATAGTTGATAGCTTTCGTGAAAGAAAAATTGACAGCTGCTGGATCGAGGATTATACAAAATTTAGTGAAATGCAATGGGTGAATTTTGATTACAAGCTGACTGATGGTGAAAGCTTAAGAGAGGTTCAAAACAGGAATATTGAGGCTCTGTTGGATGTTTTGAGAAAATATAAAGATAGATCAATTGTTATTGGATCTCATGGAACCGCATTGAGTACGGTGATTCATTACTACGATACAACCTTCGGATTTGCAGAGTTTCAGAAGATTCGGAATGTAATGCCATGGATTGTGAAGTTTACATTTGATGATGTAAAATTTATAGGAATTGAAAAAATAGATGTCTGGAGAAGTAAATCATGTTTATAAACACTAATTTTCTTAAGAGTGATGAAATTAATCTCAAGTTGACAAAAACAACTGTTGGCAATATCCGAAAGGATTGGCTTCCTGCATATCATTTTGATATATGTAATAAGCAGGGAGAAGAAGTTGGCGGTTGTGATTTACGAATCGGATATAACAAAAATGTGTACTATGGTGGCAATATTGGTTATCACATAGATGAGAATTACAGGGGACACCATTATGCGGGGAAAGCCTGTTTGTTACTGTTTCAGTTAGCCAAAAGACATAAGATGGATTATCTTATTATTACTTGTAATCCCGATAACCATGCTTCAAGGAAAACCTGTGAATACGCCGGTGGAAAATTCGAAAGGATTGTTGAAATACCGGATGATAATGACATGAGAAGAAATGGAGAAACGGAAAAATGTATCTATCAATTTAATTTACGTAATTATTAAAATTAGTGAGGTGACTTACAATGAAAAATGAATTACACATCTTTTTTGATTATATCTGTCCGTATTGCCTGAGAGCGCATAACTATTTAAAGGAACTTCTGCCGGATTATCCGGATCTGACTATAACCTGGCATCCATGTGAATCTCATCCCAGACCAGAGCAGCATGGTCCTCATAGTGATCTGTGCATACAGGGATATTTTTATGCTCTTGATCATGGAGTTAACATTCTGGATTACCATGACCGTATGTACCAGGCAACTTTCAAAGATGGTATTAATATTGAGGATATTGATGCTCTTAGCAATTATGTCAGTGATATGTTTGATGTTAATAACTTTAAACAGTCCCTGCAACAGGAAATTTACATTGAGAAGCTTGCACGATCCAATGAGCTTGCGTTTGAACTTTCCGGTGTATGGGCGGTTCCTGCTTATAGAATGGGAGTTTTAAAACTGGATGCAGTTGAAAATGTGGGCATTACCAAAGAGCAGATTCGGCATTTTTTAAATAATTTCTATTAATATATGACTGACAGGGGGAGCGTGCAATGCAGCTGAAAAATGATATGATATTACAAATTGATAAGGCCTCCAAAGCGGATGCGGCTGCTATAATTGAATTTCTTAACATTGTAGGCGGAGAGAGTGATAATTTATTGTTTGGAGCAAATGGCTTTAATATGTCTATAGAAGCAGAAGAAAATTTTATAGAAAACTTGCTGGAATCTAAGGTTTCGGCCCTGTTTGCAGGGAGAATTGGTAATGAAGTAGTCTGCGTAGGCAGTATCATGACCTCACCAAAAGATCGGATATCTCATCAGGCTGATCTTGCCGTTTCAGTTAAAAAGAAACATTGGGGTTTAGGTATAGGAACACACTTAATGCAGACAATGATTTCTTTTGCGAAAAGAAATGGACAGACAGAGATACTGCATTTAGGTGTGAAAGATGATAATTTAACTGCAGTAATTCTTTATAAAAAAATGGGCTTCATTGAAATCGGCAGGCATAAAAACTTCTTTAAAATCGATGGTAAATATTACGATGAGATTCTTATGGATTTGTATTTATGAAATCTTAATATGAGAATAAATGGCCTGTCAAGATGTGTATGCAGGATATCAATTTACTGAAAGTTACTTCGATGGAATATATATTAAAATGGAGGAATTCTTATGAAAACCATTGGAATAATTGGTGGAATGAGTTGGGAATCGACAGCTACTTATTATCTTGAGTTAAACAGATATACAAATAAAAGATTAGGTGAATATTTCAGTTCCAAATGCATCCTATATAATGTTCAATATCAAGAAATAAAAGAAGTACATAAAAGTGGCAACTGGGAACGTGCAGGTGATATTTTAAGTGAAGCAGCGTTAACTCTTGAAAACGCAGGTGCTGATTTAATAATTCTTGCAACTAACACAATGCACATCGCAGCACCAAGGATACAAAGAGCAATTCATATACCATTTTTACATATTGCTGAAGTAACTGCGGATAAATTATTGGAAGATGATATTAAAAAGGTGGCGTTACTGGGGACTCGATTTACGATGGAGAAAGATTTCTATAAAGATGTACTTATAAAACGTGGAGTCAAAGTAATGATCCCGGAAGCAGAGGATATAGATAATATTCATCAAATCATCAATAAGGAATTAATCATCGGAGAAATTAAAGATACTTCTCGTAGATATTTTAGTAAAGTCATAACCAAACTGAAACAACAGGGAGCAGAAGGGGTTATACTTGGATGTACAGAGATCGGATTACTTGTGAGACAAGAAGATAGCTCCCTGCCTGTATATGATACTGCGCTTATACATGCTGATGCGGCCGCTGAATATGCCATGAAAGAAGACTGGGAAGATCAGCAGACACATCTTTCATGGAATCATTGAAAGGGTTAAAACTATGAAGAATTGGAACGTCGGAATATTACTTTTCAATGAGGTTGAATTGCTGGATTTTGCTGGGCCATTTGAAGTCTTCTCAATTACTGCGTACCCCAATTGTGATAAGAAGCCATTTACAGTAAATACGGTTGCTCAGACAAAAGACTTAATCAGTGTCAGGAATGGTTTGAAAGTTTTACCCGATTATGATTTTATTAATAGTCCTTGTTTTGATATTTTACTTATACCAGGCGGTTATGGGGCGGAAGAAATTGAGATTCACAATGAAATACTTATAAACTGGATTAGAGACAAAGCGAGTGAATGCCATATTATTGCATCTGTATGTACTGGTTCATTTTTGCTGGCTGAGGCTGGCATATTAGATGGGAAACGTGCAACTACGCACTGGATGGATATAAGCAGGCTGGAAAGAGAATATAGCAAAGTAAAAATTCAACGAGGGGTTAAATTTGTTGATGAAAACACTATCATTACATCTGGTGGTATTTCTGCCGGAATTAATATGTCTTTTTATCTGCTTATCCGGCTTGTTGGAAAAGAAATTGCGATTGCTACTGCAAAAAGGATGGAATATGATATAGATATACTTAAAATGTGATAAATTGAATTGATTTTATAGCAGATGGAGGCATATTACATGAATAAAAAAGTAATGATCCAAAACCGGCAAAGCTGGGATACCATGGCTGATACATGGTTTGGATCAACAGCTTTGCCGGTATATGGCTGTCTTGCACCTACAGAAACAGAATTAAAGCTGTTTTCTGACCTTAGCTACAAAAAGGTGTTGGATATTGGCTGCGGCAGCGGTCATTCTCTGAAATGGTGTGGTGACAACGGCGCATCAGAACTATGGGGAGTTGATATTTCTTCAAGGCAGATTGAAAATGCAGATAGATATTTGGCTCAAAACAGTTATAAAGCAATATTGTCCGTTTCTCCTATGGAGGAAATGGGGGAGATGCCCAAGAAGTATTTTGATGTCATATATTCAATATACGCATTAGGGTGGACTGTAGATTTACCTAAAACAATCCATAATATTTCAGATTGCATCAAACAAGGCGGCACTCTGATTTTTTCATGGGATCACCCGCTGATGCATTGTGTGACGGCAAGGGATAACAAACTCTTACTGGAAGGCTGCAGCTATATTACAGACGAAATGGTTACTTTTGAACTGCGCGGTAACCCCGTTACTATTCAAAACCGAAAGATGTCTACGTGGATTAATACATTGGCGGAGGAAGGCTTTAAAATTGAAAGGATAATCGAAGAAACCAGTCAGGACATAATAGAACAGGAGTATGAGTTTTCTGAAAGTTATTATGCTCCCAGCCGTGCAAAGGTAATACCCCTTTCCTTTATAATTAAAGCAACTAAACTATAAAATAATGTAATGACAAATTCCTTACATAAAGTATTTAATCTGAATGATGTTTCAGTTATAATAAAAAGTATTTAAATTAGACGGGGATTAGCCATCATGCAAAGCTATTATTGGGATACTCAAATTGAGTATTTAAAGAATACGAGAAAGCAGTTCTGTTGTTAGCAGTGGGAAGTACATATACGGGTATTGACTTAGGAGGGGAACTGCTGACGAATGCGAAACAGCTGTTTGAGAATGCCCCTTTTCAGACAAAATTTATAAAGGAAGATGTTTTAGATTTTACTCCAACAAAAAAATATGACATAATAAAGATCACTTAAAAGACGGCATTCCTATCTCTGCATTAAATGCAAGATCATTATTAATTTCATTTGGAACCAAATAATATAAATTTTAATACGTGGGAGTTATGAGATGAAAATTGACTCTGTGGAAATTGATTTAATAAAAAATCTTGATAAAATACATACAACAGAATTGGGTGCTCAGAGGATCAGGATGAATCTGAGTCTGGACACGCCGGATTTAATTGCTTGGAGTAAAAAATGTGTTAAAAATGCAGACAGTATAAGCAGAAAAGGAAAGAATTGGTATGTGGATGTTGGCGGCTGTATTTTAACTATTAACGCATATAGTTTTACAATAATTACAGCTCATATAAAGAAATAATGGGAAGAACAGTGAAATTCTCTTTAATAGAGCGGAGGACAAAACTATGAGAGTGTTTGTCGTGTACTGCCATCCAAGTAAAAAAAGCTTTACGCATGATATCAAACAGGAATTTTTAAAGGGACTAAATGACGCAAATCATGAATTTGTTGTCTCTGATTTATATGAGATGAATTTTAATGAGGAGATGTCAGAAGACGAATATGAAAGAGAAGCTTATTACAGAACGGATATCCCAGTAGCTGACGATGTTATTGAAGAACAACGGAAAATACAGAAATCTGATGCAATCGTATTCATATATCCTGTTTTTTGGACAGAGGCTCCTGCAAAATTAGTAGGGTGGTTTGACCGGATATGGACGAGCGGTTTCGCATATAATCCGAATCCCCAAATGAAAGTACTTAAGAAGGCATTATTTATCTTAAGTGCCGGTAAAACAATGGAATCTCTTGAAGAAACAGGGGAATCGAATGCTATGAGAACTGTAATGCTGGGAGATAGGATCAGAAACAGAGCACTTGAGAAAGAAATGATTATATTTGATGGTACTACCCATTGGGATGAGGAGCAACGAAAGGAACGGATGGCAGAGTATCTTAATACTGCATATAAGTTAGGGTTGAATTTTTAATATGGATTAATCACTAATGGGGGTATTTGTATGAATAGCAAATTGGAGTATGATTCGGAGTATTGTAATGTAAGATATATGGAACACGATAACGTTGTGCTTTTGACATGGAAAAGATTCGCACGATTAGACAATTACAGAAAGCCGACTCTATTTGCACTGGAATTATTAAAGCAATATCCAAATAGTAATTTTGTCGTTGACGCAAAGAACGGATTTGAGGATGATAATGAAGATGTAATATGGGGATTTTCTTATCTTCTTCCCAATATGGCAAAAACCGATTGCAAATACGTTATCTTCATTATGCAGGAGGCAGATGATATTCAAGACGAAATGGACATGTGGACAATGGAGTTCGGTAAGTATTTTGCAGTTGCCAAAGTAAATAGTTTTGAACAGGCTGTCAGTAAAATCCACATTTATGAACTCAAGAACAGAGCCAGGCAATTATCAATATGAATAATATAAACTGATCGCCGCTCTTCGATATTCCTGAAGAGTCGGCAACGGGGACTTCAAATGGTGCGTTAGCATGCTATCTGTATAAACAAGGGATTGCAAGTTCGGACAGCTGTGAAAATATGATTTTCGAGCAAGGTTATACGTTCATTCACTTTCCCCTTTTACATATTATGTATGATATTGTGCTTTCACAAGATAAACGCCTGCCACTACTATCACGATTCCAGCAATTTCTTTTGGTGATATTATTTCTGAAAACAAAAGGAACGAATAGACGGATGCAATCGCTGGTTGAGAAAGACAAATGATAGATGACAAATTCACATTAATTTCCCCCTGGCAATGCGCAAGGAGGTTATGTCCTATTACCTGTAAGCAGAGTGTTAAGCCTAGCAATGGCCAGAGCTCGTTTATGCCATTTGGAACCTGAAATCCCTCAATCAGTGCAGAAGAAATGAATAAAGCTGTGACACTTCCAAAGCCGCTTACAAACATTATGACACTGCTCTCAATTCTGTCAGCCTATAAGATATCAGCAGAAAGCTTGCGTAGAAAAATGAAGCGCAAAATGCTAAAAAATCACCAAAATAATTGTAAGTACTAGGATTGATTTTTCCGCCAATTAAAATGAACACTCCTAAAAGTGTTATTACAGCTCCTGCGAAGAAAAGTTTGGGTATCTTTTCTTTGAAAAGAAAGAAAGATACCGGAATGACTGTGAACGGAGTTAAGTTTGTCAGCAGATTAGCATTCGCCACCGAAGTATAGCTGAATGATAAATTCCAAAGAGATATATCTCCTGCAAGGAAGACACCTGCTAAAAATAAGATAATGATATCTTTCCGTTTTAGCTGCTTCAGGTTTTTATAAGCGAGTGGATATAGAATAGGCAGGGAAAACAGTACACGGTAAAACCCTGTATTGATTGGAGATAATGCACTGTATTTTACAAATATTCCGCCAGTTGCCAGGAATGCTATTGCAACAAGCTCCAATAGAATATCCTTTGTTTTATTGTGTCTAATACTTATGTCCATAATAGTTCTCCTTGGATTATTTTAAACTTATGATATACCAATGATGGTGCCATTAAAAGTGCCACTATTACATAAAATAAAGGGGCCACTAAAAAGGAGGGTTTTATGATTTTCGTTGTAAAAGAAAGCAGAGAACCTTTGTATATGCAAATCTATCAGCAGTTAAAAAAAGAAATAGTAAACGGCATAAGGAAGGAAGGAGATATTCTGGCTGGAAGCAGAGGACTGGCGAAAACATTAAGTGTAAGCAGAAATACAGTTGACAGCGCATACAGCCAGTTGCTAGCGGAAGGATATATTACACCGAAAAGGGGAGTGGGATATGCAGTTACTTCATTGCCTGTATTGAAGATAACCCCCCAAGGGCCATCTTGTGCGTATACAGGACAGATAGTCTCTAATCGTGAAATTCCGAGGAAAAAAGATATTGTATATGATCTGACAAATGGAAGTCATACAAATGATCTTTTTCCCAAAACACTTTGGCGGAAATATACGTTAGAATGTCTGGATTTGTTGGACCGCGAAAATAAGTTGGCCTCCCATCTGGATCAGCAGGGGGAGTTGTATTTACGCCGAAATCTGCTCTCCTATCTTGCGCGTATCAGAGGTGTCCGGTGCAATGAGAATCAGATGATAATTACTTGCGGGATTCAGCAGTCACTGGAATATTTGTGCAGCTTATTCAGTGATAAAAAAGTATGCGTTATAATGGAAGAGCCTGGCTATCACAAAGCGGTCGCGGTTTTTCTAAATAATGGTCTGGATGTTTGGACAGTACCCACTGATGAAAACGGGATGGTGGTTTCCAGGCTGCCAGTGGAGTCTAAGAATTATGTGATATATTCAACTCCTTCACACCAATTTCCAACAGGGGTAACGATGCCCATTAAGAGACGTCTGGAGTTATTACAGTGGGTGAAGGATCACAATGCTTATATTTTAGAAGACGATTTTGATAGCGAACTGCGGTATTATGCAAGACCGATTCCCTCCTTACAATCAATTGATGATGAGGATCGGGTAATTTATCTGGGAACCTTTTCAAAAGCGTTATCACCTGCAATCAGGATAGGCTATATGATTTTACCTCCTCACCTGCTGAGATTATATCTGGAAAAATTCAGAGATTATAACAGTACGGTTCCCGTACTAAATCAATATACGATAGCCCGTTTAATAGAAACCGGAGAGTATGATCGGCATATCAGGCGGTTAAATCATGTGTTTCGAAAACGGCTGGAGCAATTTAACGATGAGTTCTCGGACGTCAAAGATAAATTAAAAATTTCCGGAAATGGCAGCGGTCAGTATTTTCTTCTTGAATTTTCATCAATGGCAGATCAGAAGAAGCTGATAAACAAAGCGCTGGATTATGGTGTCAGAGTATACCCAACAATGCAGTTCTGGCAGGAGAAGGCGGATTGCCCGCCCAATACAATTTTTCTGGGTTTCAGTAAAATTGACTTAAAAGATATACCGGATTGTGTAAGGCGATTAAAAACTGCATGGTCAGAATGGCTATATTAAAGAGGAATGATTATTTTATGAAAATTGAAAGTACAAAACTTAAAGATGTTAAAATTATGGAATACGAGCCCAGGTTTGATAATAGAGGATTCTCATACTGCATCTATAACAAAGGCGAATTAGAGCAGGCAGATATAAAGTTCGAGTACATAGAGGAGCGGGTGTATTTTTCAGAAAAAGCAGGCACGCTCTACGGAATCCATTTTCAGAATAATCCAAAACCCCAGACAAAGCTTTTATATTGTATTAAAGGCAGAGGGATTGATTATGCGGTCGATTTACGAAAAAATTCATCCACGTATTTGCAGTGGGTTGGGGTGGAATTAAGTGCTGAGAACAAAAAACAGATCTATATTCCAAAAGGTTTTGGTCATGCTTTTCTATCCCTTGAAGATGGTACCATGAATGTAATGCGTTTTGATGAACCATTTTGTAATCAGTTCTCACGTCAAATTGCATATAACGATCCTGACATTAGTATTAAATATCCCATTAACGATCCAATACTCGCACCTCATGACAGGAATGCCCCAATGTTAGCGGAGAGCGATATAAATCTATAAAAGTTTAAATAATAACCCCCATTTATAAAACGAAAAAGAGGATGGAGATATGATACTATCTGATAAAACAATTATTAAAATGCTAAAAGATAAAACACTGTTCATCGAACCCTTGGAAGAGGGCCAGATCCAGCCCGCAAGTGTGGATATTCGACTTGGAAATACATTTAGTGTAGTAGAGGATACTTCGAACGGAATTATAACAATGCAAAACGAGATTAAATATAAGACAATTGTGACGGATAAATATCTGCTCCTTCCTGGTCAGTTTGTTCTTGCAACCACATTGGAGTATTTTGCTATGCCTGATGATCTGACTGCCTTTGTTGAAGGGAGGAGTTCCCTTGGCAGGCTGGGGCTTTTTATCCAGAATGCGGGGTGGGTTGATCCTGGATTTGAGGGAGAAATAACTCTTGAGTTGTTTAATGCAAACCGATGCGCGATTGAGTTGCAGTCTGGTCGTAGGGTAGGACAGCTTGTTTTTGCCAAAATGGATGAGCATGCTTTGAATCCATACCGGGGAAAATATCAGGGGCAAAAGGGGGCCACTGGCTCAAAGGTATTTATGGACTTCGATATTGAGTAATGAAATAATGTTCACATCAGGAGGAATAAATATTGAATAAGGACGATTTTAAAAAGATAGAAGAATATATGCTGGAGTGCATGAAGGACTGTGCCCATGATAAGGATCATATTTACCGTGTCCTCTATTTAGCTTTAGATATTGCAAAATATGAAGAAGATGTAAATTTTGATGTACTGATCACCGCCTGTCTTCTCCATGATATAGGGCGGCAGGATCAGTTTAATGACTCGCGGATCAGACACGAAGTGGCAGGCAGCCAAAAAGCATATAACTTTTTACTACATAATAATTGGACAGAAGAATCTGCCCGACATGTATCAGACAGCATTATGTCCCATAGTTACAGAAGCGGGAATATTCCAAAGAGTATAGAGGCAAAGATCCTGTTTGACTCTGATAAACTAGATGTCACAGGTACATTAGGAATTGCCCGCACATTATTGTATTTAGGAATTGCTTCAGAGCCGCTTTACTCTTTAGACCCGGAAGGGAGTGTTTCTGATGGATCAAATGACACCCAGCCGTCTTTCTTTCACGAATTTAAATACAAGCTGGAGAAAATATATGATGAATTTCATACCAAAAGAGCGACTCAGATCGGGCAGGAGCGAAAGGCATCTGCAGTTTCTTTTTATAACAGTATGTTAACTGAGGCTCGATCCTGTTATACAGATGGAATGGAAGAGCTTTTTAAGATAGTGAAATAAGCGGTGTCTGTACAATAAATTGTTATGTTGGAGGCTGAAATGGTAATTACGTATCGAATCCCAACACTGGCTGATCTGAAGAAAGTCAGTGAACAAATCATGCTAAGTTATGTGTCCGCATATGAAGGTCTTATGGATCATGAATATTTATCAACGCTGAAAGCAGACCACTGGGAATCGGTTCTGCAGGAGAGTATCCAAAATGGGGACACCTGCCTCATTGCGGAATACAATGGAATTATTATAGGAAGCACTGTGTTTGGAACTGTTTCGGCCGGTGATGAAATCTATGCTCAGTGGCACGCATTCTATCTTTTGCCCCAATATATTGGAATTGGGATCGGACATTCATTTTATCAGAAAATTGAAGAAGAGATGATACGCCAGAAATGTAAACGATGTATACTGGAAGTATTGTCATCCAATAAACGGGCAATTAAATTTTACATAAGCCATGGTTTTGCAAAGTCAGAATTGTTCGATGTAGAAGAGAATGACATGATATTATTATGCAATAAAATGACGAAAGATTTTAAGTAGGAGCGCTTTATGGAATTTGAGATGAAGGAAAATGTTTTGACCGTAAAAGATTACCAAAGGCTTAGAACATCTGTGGGCTGGAGCGTATTGCCAGAACAGCAAATAGAGATGGCATTAAAGAATTCGCTGATTACCATAACTGTAAGAGATCAGGAGCAGGTTGTAGGAATGTGCAGGCTTGTGGGAGATGGATGTTATATCTGCTATGTCCAGGATTTGGTTATATTACCAGAATACCAGGGTAGAGGTATTGGTAAATCTATGATAGAAAGAGTTGTATCCTATGTAAATCAACAGGGGTTTCCCGGTACAAATATAACACTGGGGCTTTTTTCTGCCATGGGAAAAGAAGAATTTTATCAGAAACAGGGGTTCCACATCCGGCCAAGTGACAACAGAGGCGCTGGAATGGAGATAATATTACCCGTTTACCAGGATACAGGAGTATAGCTAGTGATTAAAGAAGGAAGGTATGGTATGCAAACGATTATTATCCGGTTAACTACGGAGAAGCTTGAAAATGCTGACTTGGACTTACGTTATTATATTCCGGAACGTATAGAGGAAATAACTGATGGAATGATTCAGGACAATGGGTATGATTATTTGGAGGATAATTCGCTGGCGCTTTGGCTTCAGACGGAGGAGGCAATCAGTGCTTATCCGGTAATTGTAAAATTGTTCAGGGAAGAAACCTTCATGGGGAATGATCTTTCAGTGTCGGCTGAACTATATATTTCTGAAAAAGACACGGAAGAGCTTGAAAACTGCAGACTTGTCTATCCATAATTAACGGGGGAGGGAGATTCATGGTGCATTTGGTTTACTGCGAGAATCAGGGTAAAAAAGGAGAACGTGTCTTAGACAAAATAATCTCCGGTACAAAGACAATGGTGGTAAGAGGGGCAGCTGGGCGTAAAATCCCTCATAGCAGAGTATTTGAAGATGAAACTGTTTATTTTATGGAGAAAGGAACCGGTGAGATCTCTGCGTATGCCATTGTAAAGTCTGTTCAGAATTATGTAAAACTAACAGATGAGGAAATATTGAAAATATTAAATGAGAATCAGGACAAGCTCAATTTAACAGACCGGCAGAAAGAACGCTGGCAAAAGAAGTGTTTGTGTCTGGTTGAATTTGGGAGTGTTCAACAAATTGAACCACCGCTGCTCTTTGACCATCAGGGAAATATGGATGACTGGTTGATTATTGACAAGATTGAGGACGTGGTTGTAGGTACCAGTATACCCTATAACTATGAAAAGTCCAGGTTCTGATAACTGCAAATAAGTAACTGCTAATTTCATTCTGTAAAGGACATTTGAAATGAAACCATCCAGATTAAAAATAGGAGACACCATAGGAATTATTTCTCCCTGTCATACGGCAGAACGGGAACGTTATGCGCCATTTCTTGCAGGAATCAGAAAGTTTGGATATCAGGTAAAAGAAGGAAAAAATTTATATAAAAATACATATGGTTATGCAGCTAGTGAGCAGGAAAGAGCAGATGATTTTAACAACATGGTTTTAGATCCGGAAGTTAAAATGATTTTGTTTGGCGGAGGTAATGTGGGCAATGAATTCCTTCCAGCTATTAATTTTCAGGCGGTAAACGATAACCCGAAGATTATCTGCAGTTACAGCAATGGTACAACAATCTTAAATACGGTTTATGCTCAGACTGGTCTGACGGTTTATTATGGACAATTTCCAGGTGTATTTGGGGATTTAAACCATTACGATTTCACGCAGTTTCAGGCACATTTTACAGGTGGAACCCCACTCGTATTTGAGAAAAACAGTGAATGGAAAGTTATCAATGAAGGAGTATGCGAAGGGACTCTGATTGGAGGCTATACAACACGTTTTGCATGTTTAACCGGAAACAAATATTTTTCCTATGATAAGAAAAAAGATTATATTTTATTTCTGGAAAATCATGAAGCTTTCAATGAGCCGTCGAAAATTAGTGCTCATTTAGCCCAGATTGAGCAGGGTGAAATTATTGAGCATGTAACGGGTCTGCTTTTTGGACATTACTCTGAAACTGTTAATAAAGAGCTGACAGATGTTCTTATTCGCTTTGGTAAGAAAAATGGAATACCCGTTATGTCCTGTGATGACTTTGGACATGGAAGAAACCATGGGATACTGCCAATTGGAATCAGAGCCAGGCTTGACACTAATAAGAAAACGCTGAAGTTTATAGATTAAGATGAAATAGTGAAGAATATGGAAAATTTTATATTTGGTGGGACACGATGTTTCCATTGCAACAAGGGGAATTACCTCGAACAGGTTTGGGAGCGGTGTCAATCGGATTATTCTGTATTTGTCCAATGTCACATAGGAAAGGAAGTAGAAAATGTTTCGATACGTACACACCAATCTTATCGCCAAAGACCCGGATAGACTGATTCAGTTTTACAAAGAGGTGTTTCACTGCAAAAGTATCGGGGAGGAACGGGATTTAAAAGGACAGTGGCTGGACAGACTTACAGGTTTAAATAATGCCCATATCATTGGGGAACACTTATTACTTCCGGGTTACGGTGACGATCATCCGACACTGGAAATATTTTCCTACGACGAAGTCAAAGAGACCATAATAGGAGAAGTAAATCGCCCTGGCATTGCCCATATTGCATTTGAAGTAGACGATGTGGAGACAACTCTGGAATTAATGATACGTGCCGGAGGAAGCCAGGTGGGGGATCTGGTAACTGCTGATTATCCCAATGAAACGGAAGCTGTCTTTGTCTATGCCAGAGACCCGGAAGGTAATATTATTGAGCTGCAGAGCTGGAGACAGAAAAAGAACTGATACATTTTCTGGTAGAGAGGCGTGTAAACAATATGGATCAAATCCTGGAACTGATCTGCAGATTAAAAGATAACAATGATAAATATGCATACCAGTGTTTAAAAAAACTGGAGTCCGAAAGCTTAATTTCAGATATAGTTTACCCATATTTTAATCTGTTTGCAGAACTGTTAGATAGTCCTAATTCCTATAACAGAACCAGGGGAATTATATTAATTGCAGCAAATGCGAAGTGGGACAGGGAAAATAAAATCGATGAAATTATTGATAAGCTCCTTAAACATGTGGAAGATGAAAAACCAATTACGGCAAGACAATGTATAAAGGCATTGCCATTAGTGGCTCAATATAAACCTGATCTGGCTGATGATATCAGTCAGGCTTTGCGCAATGCCAACACCCATATGTATCAGGATAGTATGCAGCCGTTGGTTTATAAAGATATAACAGAAGCGCTGAAACGTATAGATAAGTTAAAATAATAAAACTACAGGGGTATTGTAAATGCTAAATTATAAACCATTAACTCACGTAAGAAAAGAAACAATATATCAGTCATTTTTAGATGCTTTTTCCGATTACCAGGTTCGTTTGGATCTGTCTTTTTCCAAATTTGAAAAAATGCTGAAGCGCAGAGGCTTTGATCCCAATGTATCGGTAGGGGCTTTTGAGGATGACAGCCTGGTGGGATTTATCTTAAATGGCTGCAGAAAGTGGGATGGAAAAGCGACTGCATACGATGTGGGAACTGGAGTGATACCGCAGTTTAGAAAGAGGGGGATCACCAATCATATGCTCCAGGCAGCAAAACAGAATTTTGGTGAATCAGGAGTGGAACAATATATTCTGGAAGTTCTTACAGCTAATACCGCTGCCGCAAATATTTACACAAAAAACGGATTTACAGTTGAAAGAGAGTTCCTGTGTTGCCAGATGGATCGGGAAAAGAATGGAACAGATTCATTACATCAGGCAGAGCACGTTATAGATCCGGATTGGGAATTGTTCAGTACGTTTTGGGATTATCAGCCTTCCTGGCAAAATTCCATACAATCCGTAGAAGCAGTACGGGAGAGCTTTGTTATCTCTGCTGTGCGAAAAAACAATTGTATTGTTGGTTACGGAGTAATTGATAAGACAAACGGGGAAATTCCTCAGATTGCTGTGGATAAGACCTGGAGAAACAAGGGCATTGGCAGCAGTATACTGGCAGATTTAATGAATCAAACCAGTTCAGATCAAATAAAGATACTGAACATTGATACCCGCTCGGAAGCAATGCTTCAATTTATTTCAGCCGTTGGTTTTCACAATACAGTCAATCAGTATGAGATGAAACTGGAATTACAAAAAATAATATAAACAGGAGAGGTATCAATGAATCCAGGGGAAATAGTTGGTGTTGGCAACACCGCAACTGTATATGAGTGGGAAAACGGAAAAGTAGTGAAGCTTTTTCGTGAGGGGTATTCTTATCAGGATGCAAACAGAGAATTTGAAAATGCCATGGCTCTCAATGGTATGGATTTTCCAAAACCAAAAGCATATGAGTTTATTACATATGAAGGAAAAAATGGAATTGTGTATGATAAGGTGAGGGGGGAATCGCTCCTTGACTGGACTTTAAGAACCGGTAATCTGCAGGATTGTGCAATTCTTATGGCAAAAGCGCATAAGGGCATATTAAAAAACGATATTAGAAATGTGCCGGATTATAAGGATTTTTTGATTCATCAGATTAAGAAAGCTTCCATAACAAAGGAAGAACGGCTAAAGGCCCTTTATCTGGCGGACCAACTGGAGGATGGTACAACCCTGTGTCATGGTGATTTCCACCCGGGCAATTTAATGCTGTCCCAGGGCTGCATATCTGTTATAGATTTTATGAATGTCTGTCGAGGAAACCGGCTGTATGATATTGCAAGAACTGTATATTTAATTGAATACACACCGGTACCGACCGGTGCAGATAATCCGGATAAGATGGCAACTCTTAAGGAAACACTTTCCCGGTTATATCTGGAACAAATGAATTTAACCAAAGACGATATAAAAGATTATCTGTCTGTCATTTTTGCTGCACGAATGGGCGAATGCCCACAAGAGCAAACGGATGCAGGAAAAGAGGTAAAATAAAAATGAATATTCTATTTGAAAACAGATACAAAATGGATGATAGAATGCTATCAGAGTATGTGCATAAGATATTATGTAGAAAAATTTATTTTATGGGAGCTATATTTGCTCCCATTTCGTTTATCATGGCTGGAATTACACTGGCGAAGCAGGATTACATTCTGGCTGCAGTTCTTGGAGTTTGTCTGTTTATCACTATTGTCACAATGCTGATTACACCCCCTTTGACCATAAGACAACTAAAGGAATATGATAAGCGGCTGAATAACGGTAAAAACCATGAAGCAATAATACAGTTTGGAGAAAATATATCAATTGCACAAGGGACTTTTTCACTGACAATCGAATATGGTCAGGTCCTTAAAATATATGAGCTAAAACATTCGTTTGTCTTAATGTTTGCAAGAAGCAGCGGAATTATTTTAGATCCGTCTGGTTTTACAATAGGTGATTTTAATACATTTAAGGAGTTTATCAGGACGAAATGTCAACTGTTTTAATTATGGAAACAACTTGCTCCAAGTAACGTTGTAACATATGTAATACAGTTGTTGTATTATTGTTACAATGGCTAATAAATGCAATATTAACGAAAAATATTGTAATTGTTAATTAATGATCAAAAATATTGCTAATATTAAGAATTAATAACTTATATACCCCATGTTTTTGCCGATATCATCTACAAGAGCTGAGGAAGTACCAGCTGATTAACCCAGTGGAGGTAAAAGCTATGAACATTAAAAATCTAAAAGTGGCAAACAAATTATGGCTGATTATTTTTCCCGCGATTCTCGCACTCATATTTTTGCTGGTGTTTTTTATTTATCGGTCGAACCAGATTATGGAAGATTCAAAAACGGCTTTATACGATGAAGTTTTTGTCAGTACCGCTGAAATTTTAAATGCAGACCGTGATTTTTATCAGGCAGCCATTGCTCAAAAAGAGTTGTATTTAAACATGAATAAATTAACAGATGAGGACAAAAACAAACTGATTGCTGATTATGAAGAAAATGCCAAACAGGTTCAGGATCGTGTTACCTCTGCACTTGACAATGTAAAATCCAACGAGACCCTTTACCGGAACTTTCCCCATTCTACAGCAAAACTGACTTTAGAGCAGTTATATACAGCTTTTGAGACAGATTTTCAGACATGGCTTAATGCATATGACATAAAAAACGGAACAGGAGATATGGAACTATCACAGGCCAGTTTCGCCAAAGCAAGAGAAAATATCAATCTGATGACAGAACTGCTTGAAGATTACGCCAAAACCCGTTCTGCTGAGATTGAAAGCAGTGTAACCCATAGTATACGGACATCGGTTGCTGCTATAGCGATAATAATTTTCATAATTGCTCTTTTCTCGATTCGGACTGTCCGCTATTTAAAAACCAATATCCAGTACATTACCGGAATCAGTAAGCGGATTGCCCAGGGGGAATTATCTCTCGAATTAGATGAGAGGAGAGTTACCAAAGATGAGCTGGGGCAGCTTTGTGATGCAACCGGACAAACACTTCGGCAGTTGAATGAATATAATTCCTATATCAATGAGATTACAGAGGTTCTTGATATTATGGCTGGAGGGGATATGAGAATTACGCTGAGCCAGGAATACACAGGCAGGTTTTCTTCTATCAAAAGTTCCCTGCTTCGCATTTCATCCTCTCTTAATAAGACTCTGACAACGATTGCGGATTCTTCCAGACATGTAGATTCCAGCTCCAGGCAGATATCTGATACAGCACAGTCACTGGCTCAGAGCACAACGGAGCAGGCAAGTTCTGTAGAAGAATTATCTGCTTCCATAGCAGATGTATCCCAGCTGGTACATAAGAATGCTGCCAGTGTGGCAGAGGCCGCCGATTATATTGGAGAAACGGTCACGGATATCAAAGAAAGCAATGCTTCCATGAAACAGATGTTGGGGTCCATGGAGGACATTGGTAATGCCTCCGGCGAAATCAATAAGATTATTGCAGTAATCAATGATATCGCATTCCAGACCAATATTCTAGCATTGAATGCGGCTGTAGAAGCAGCCAGAGCAGGCTCTGCAGGAAAAGGATTCGCAGTGGTTGCAGATGAGGTCAGGAACCTGGCAACCAAATCGGCTACAGCTGCACAGCAGACCTCTTCCCTCATTGAAGATTCCATAAGAGCAGTATCGGACGGTTCAAAACTGGCAGAAAACACGGCAACTGCTCTGGAGCGGGTTTCATTAAAAGCATCACAGATTAATGAGATTATACTTAAAATTAAAGATGCCTCTTCTGAACAGGCTATTTCTATTTCACAGATTAACCAGGGAATTGAACAGATCTCATCCGTTGTACAGACCAATGCAGCTACTGCGGAGGAAAGCGCCGCTTCCAGTGAGGAACTGACCGGGCAGGCGGCACTGTTATACAGCGAGGTGGGCAAGTTTAAACTGTCAGGTGCATGATATCCTCCAATGGTCAATTTTTGTTTCTGAATAAATGGAAAATAATTTACACAAAAATTGACCGCATTTTACAATGGTATACTATTTGCTTTAAGAAACAGTCTATATAATTAGACACAAAGCAGGAGTTTCCAAAGGAGGGTATGTTCATGAAAAAAATTAGCAGTGGTAAATCCCTGGGTACCAAATCAATCCGGTATGAAATTTTATTTATTCTGATTCCAATTGTTGCGGTTTCCATGATCCTGTTATCGTTTTTAGGGTATAGAACGGCGAAGCAGATCATATGGAATAAGACAAATCAGGAGATGAAATTAAATCTTGATGCTTCTGTTGCCAAGATCGAAAAATCACTTTCTCAAAACCGAATGGTTGCAGAGTCCCTGGCAAAAGCGGCTCAAACCAACAAGAATGTCATGGAAGCAGATAATTATAAGAAGTTGCTGCCTTCCATAGTCAGCACCAATGATGAGACCTTCGGGGCAGGTATCTGGTTTGAACCATATCAGTATGATGCCAAAGAGAAGTATTTTTCGCCTTACTGTATGAGGGAAAATGGGACAATTACATATGTGGACAATTATTCACTTGGAGAAGGTGTATACTACACCGATCAGGACTGGTATACCGGAGCGTCAAATACGGATAAGAGTACTGTGTGGAGTGCTCCTTACCATGATGATTTTGCTAAAATATCCATGGTAACTGCATCTTCCCCATTTTTTGATGATTCCGGCAAGTTCATCGGAGTAGCAACAGCGGATATTGATTTGACGGGAATGCAGAAAATGATAATTGATTTGCAGGTGAATAAAGGAGATCGGGTATTTTTGCTTGATACATCCGGGATTTATATTGCTGATGCAGACAGTTCCAAGCTTTTGAAAGAGAATATTGCACAGGATCCCAATCCATCTCTGGCAAAGATTGGAGACGCTCTTCTTACTGAAAAAGAGGGGAGCGCCACATTTGAACAGGATGGTGAGAAATATCTGGTGTGGTATGCACAAGTTCCGGAATCTGGTTGGATTCTTGCTTCTGCCAGAACTGAAACACAGCTTTTTGGCAGCGTCTATACGTTAGGGAGAACATTATTTGTACTAAGTACTGTTATGATCCTTTTGGTTATTGGAGTACTGATTTTTTTCATGCAGAAGAAGATCGTAGTCCCCTTAAGAAAGCTTGCAGACGTGACAGAACGAATTGCTGAAGGAGATCTTTCTGTTGAAATTCACCATGATTTAAGCAATGAAATAGGAACTGTATTCTATTCCGTTGAAAAGACCACAAAGCGTCTTCATGATTACATTGCCTATATTGATGAATTATCTGGAGTTTTGGGGCAGATTGCAGTCGGAAACTTAGATTATCAGCTGAATCTTCACTATGTAGGGGAATTTGAAAAGCTGAAGTTGTCCCTTGAAAATATACGGGAGGCGTTAACCGGGACATTGCAAACCATTCAATTTACCGCAGATGAGGTGAATTCCGGAGCAGCCCAGATGTCTGATGGAGCCCAGGCGCTTGGCGCCAGTACCACAGAACAGGCGGCTACAGTGGAGGAACTAAGCGCTTCCGTCCTGCATGTGTCCCATCAGTCCGAGCAAAATACAGTCAATGTCCGCAAAGCCGCTGAATATGAGAAGCAGGTGACTCAAAATCTGAAAGAGAGCAGCGAGTATATGCATCAGGTATACGCCACCATGTCCGATATTGGCCAGTCTTCCCAAGAGATTTCAAAGATAACAAAACTGGTGGAAGACATTGCTTTTCAGACTAATATATTGGCACTCAATGCAGCAGTAGAAGCGGCACGGGCCGGAAGTGCCGGTAAGGGATTTGCTATAGTAGCCGATGAAGTAAGGAACCTCGCAGGAAAATCCGCTGCAGCTGCCAAACAGACATCAGAACTGATTTCTAAATCCACTACCACGGTAACAGAAGGAGAAAAACTCACAGACAAAACAATGGAGCTTGTGAATACAGTCTTGGAAAACGCGCAGATGTTGGGGAATATCATGGTAGAAATTGAACAAGCATCTCTTATACAGGCAGAAGCCGTTGATCAGATTAATATGGGAATATCCCAGGTAACAGCGGTTGTGCAGACCAATGCTGCCACTGCAGAAGAAAATTCGGCATCTAGTGAAGAACTGGCTGCGCAGGCGCAGACGTTGAAAGAAGAAGTAGGTAAATTCCGCTTTATGAAAAAGTAGTAAGATAAGCTCGGACTGTTATTTTATCGTCCGGGCTGTATTGATTTTAAGACACCAGTCTTGTTGTTATATTTTACTGCTTAGGCTATAATGTTTTTAGATCATAACGTAATATAAAATGGAAATATGGAAAAACTGCATAGAAAATAAGATACGGAGGTAGGAATCATGTTTGAACCAATGATTGCCGCATTGAAAATGCAAAAAAGACGGATCGTTTTTACAGAGGGTACTGATCCAAGAATATTAGAAGCAGCCAATCGTCTGCATCACGAAGGAATTCTTACTCCTGTACTTTTGGGAAATCCGGAAGAGATTCATGACGCTGCCATTGCGTGTAACTGGCCTGTCGATGAAATTGAGAAAATCGATCCCCGGAATTATGAGGAATTGGATGAAATGGTATCAAAAATGGCAGAATTAAGAAAAGGCAAGATGGACGAAGCTGCTTGCCGGGAAGCCCTGAAAAAGGCGAACTATTTTGGAACCATGCTGGTTAAGATGGGAAAAGCCGACTGCCTTTTGGGAGGAGCCACTTATTCTACGGCAGATACTGTGAGACCTGCTCTTCAGCTGATCAAAACAAGACCTGGCAGCAAAATCGTTTCCAGCTGTTTTATTCTCTTTCGGGAAGCGAAAGAAGGGAATGAGATGTATGCCATGGGAGACTGTGCGATTAATCTTGATCCCAATGAGGAAGAACTGGCAGAGATTGCTTGTGAAACAGCCCGGACAGCCAGACGGTTTTCTATTGATCCAAGGGTTGCGCTGCTTTCCTACAGTACACTAGGCTCGGGAAGTGGAGAGTCGGTTGATAAGGTGAGGAGGGCGGCAGAGAAATTAAAAGCCATGAATGTGGATTTTCCAGCAGACGGAGAATTGCAGTTTGATGCGGCATTTTCACCAGTCGTAGCAAAAACAAAAGCTCCGGGATCCGCTGTCGCAGGAAAGGCCAATGTCTTTATTTTCCCCGATATCAACGCCGGTAATATTGGTTATAAAATTGCACAGCGTTTAGGTGGATTTGAGGCGTTCGGGCCAATCCTGCAGGGGTTAAATGCGCCGATTAATGATCTTTCCAGAGGTTGTAATGCAGACGAAGTTTATAAAATGTCCATTATTACGGCAGCTCTTATATAGATTACAAACAGACATTTAACT
>JAQSYE010000166.1 GCA_029256305.1 Lacrimispora sp.
CCCAGATTGATCTTTCCATAGGCCTTTAATCCCAGATGTCTTATCATAAGCAAACATCCCTCACTTTTCGGTTTTCGGATTGTATTTTTCTATTTTTTTGTATACAGTATTTATTATATAACGAAGTTCATAAAAGCACAAGCGTTTTATAATCTTTTGTCCTTCCTTTCTTTCATTAAATTTTTGTTAACTTTTCATAAAACTTTATAGTGATTCTGTTAAAATTTTTATTTGACAAACTGCAGGATCAATGTATAATGTTGTTATAACGAACGAGGGCGTTCCATAAGCGGAACTGCTCTTTTTTGCTGTTATCAACTTAAGGAGGTAGTGCTGTATGAAAAAATTGGAAATTATTATCAGGCCAGAGAAGCTTGAAGTCTTAAAAGAAGTATTGGAAGGCTGTAAAGTCAATGGTATTATGATCAGCAATGTCATGGGTTATGGAAATCAGAAAGGCTATACTCAGATGTACCGGGGTACCAAGTATAATGTAAATCTGCTCCCTAAAGTCAAAGTTGAGACAGTTGTACCAAAAGAACTGGCAGATCCAATTATTGACGCAGTCGTCGAG
Organism: Lacrimispora sp.; assembly: GCA_029256305.1. Lineage (GTDB taxonomy): Bacteria > Bacillota > Clostridia > Lachnospirales > Lachnospiraceae > Lacrimispora. Next base: position 575 of record JAQSYE010000166.1, read on the forward strand.
GAGATCAATACCGGAACATTTGGAGACGGTAAAATTTTTGTCTACGATGTTCAGGATGCAGTACGAATCCGAACTGGCGAACACGGCCGCGAGGCTTTGTAAAAAAATTCGAAAGAAATGAACTGAATATGGAATGAATATAAATTATCAATGAGGATAATTGCCGTTACAAAGGCAGTTGTCCTCTTTTATTTTACATTCCGTGCTATTCCATCATAAAAATTCAGGAGGAATTACAACTATGGAAAATACCACTTTATTACTAAACATTATATGGACTATGCTGGCTGCTTTTTTGGTCTACTTCATGCAGGCAGGTTTCGCACTGGTTGAAACTGGCTTTACCAGAGCTAAGAATGCAGGAAATATCTGTATGAAAAACATGATGGACTTTGTCCTTGGTTCCCTTTTCTTCTTCATTCTGGGTTTCCCTCTCATGTTTGGAAACAACATCGGAGGAATCCTGGGTGCATCCGGATTTTTTAATCCTTATTCCCTTGCGGATTCCGATGGATTATTCAATGGTCTACCCATTGCTGTATTTATGATCTTTCATACCGTATTCTGCGCCACGTCCGCAACTATCGTTTCCGGCGCAATGGCAGAGCGTACTAAATTCTCTTCCTATTTAATCTATTCCGCCTGTATCAGCGTTTTCATCTATCCTATTACCGGACACTGGATCTGGGGCGGCGGCTGGCTGGCTGACATTGGTTTCCATGATTTCGCAGGTTCCACCGCTGTTCATATGGTAGGCGGCGTATGTGCTCTGGTAGGCGCAAAAATAGTAGGTCCTCGTATTGGTAAATACAATGAAGACGGAACTCCTAATGCAATTCCAGGACACAATATTCCTTTAGGCGTTCTTGGTGTATTTATTCTCTGGTTCTGCTGGTTTGGTTTTAACTGCGGTTCTACAACTGCCGCTACTACAACCGTAGGAAATATTGCAATGACTACAAACCTGGCTGCTGCTGCCTCTACTTTGGTAACACTGTTATTCACCTGGAAACGTTACGGCAAGCCCGATGTATCTATGACTTTAAACGGTTCCTTAGCTGGTCTGGTCGCTATTACTGCAGGCTGCGATGTAGTAACTCCTTATGCAGCAATCATTATCGGTGCAATTGCAGGTTTGGTAGTTGTTGTTGCAATTGAAGTCATTGATAAAGTTGTTAAAATTGATGATCCGGTAGGTGCAGTTGGTGTACACGGCTGCTGCGGTCTTCTCGGTACCCTTCTTACTGGCGTATTCGGCGAAGGTGTCAGCTTCCTGCCACAGTTAATTGGTGTTGTGTCCGTACTTGCTTATGCCGGAGTAATGGCAGCTATCATCTTCACCATTATTAAGAAGACCATCGGATTAAGAGTATCCGATCAGGAGCAGTTAGATGGTCTGGATATCCACGAGCACGGAATGTCAGCTTATAACGGATTCCGTATGGATAAATAATTCGCTTTCACTCATATTTTTTATATATCATACTTCCAAAAAGCCCTGGCAGAACAACGCCGGGGCTTTTCCTTTCCATCAGTCAGAGAGAAAACCTTCCATTTCCTCCTCCATCTGTTTTAAAGCAGCCCCATAGTTGATAAATTCTGCCGCTGCCTCATCTTTTTGTTCTCCCTTGTAACAGATTCTGTGTTCCATACTTGCCCACAAATCCATGGCCATGGTACGCAGCTGAACCTCCACAGGATAATACTCCATGCCATCTGTATGATACACAGGAACTCCAAAAACAATGTGATAGCTCCTGTATCCGTTTGCTTTTGGGTCCTTAATATAATCGCTTTCCTTTATCACCACAATGTCTGTTTGTTTCCGAAGCAGATCCACAATCCCGTAGATGTCTCTTACAAAGTAACAGATCACCCGAATTCCCCCAATATCAGTCAGACAGTTTCTGGCTGCATCCGTGGTTGTATCTTTACCGCATTTAATTAATTTGTTTTCAATACTCTCTTTCTGTTTTAATCGGTATTGAACATGATGAATGGGATAATTAAGTTTTTTTCTTCTATAGTCCTTATTCAGCACATCTACCCTGACCTGTATGCTATTCAGCGCATCTTCATAGGGCTGAATGAAACTTAAATATTCTTCTTCGGTCATACTCCACCTCCAAAACAACTGTCATATAAGTATCAAGTATATCTTTTTTTTGTGTCCATAGCGTGTCCAAACTTTGAACGATCATGCATTCAAAAAAAGGTCCCCTATGGACTTAAAATCCAGGGGACCGGTGTATGTCTATTATTATTCTTTTATGTCATCGTTTGAAGTTTCCAGGCCGTCTGTTTCCTTTTGCACCTCATTACCTTTTGCCATCAGAATACTGCTTACGGGCTCGCTGTCATCGGAAAACAGCGGTCTTAATCGTTCATCCTCTACATGTTCTTCCTTTGGCATATATTTATTAAATACCGGCGACAGAATATAGGAATTAATAAATGCCAACAGAGGAAAACCAAACAGCATAAAAATCATCAGAATCGGAGGAATCATAAATACAAAACCGGCAGCGATCAGCACACCGTCAATCACGATCATTCCAATCGTCCGGAACAAATGACGGATCGACATAAAGAATGCGTTGAAAAATGTACGTTTGATCGGATTAAAAAACCTTGACTGAAGCGGAAAAATATACATGGCTACTGCCGCATAAATTAAAGTCATGGCTAGAAATACAGTGAGCATAACAGTCTTAACCGTTGAAGAACCATTAAAAAGCCGGGCAAAGAAATATAAATCCACTCCCAGAATTGCCCCTGCCACAAGAAGGATCAGCCAGATTATGGTAGACTGTTTAAAATTATCTTTAAAGGATTTAAAAAAAGAGCGGATGGTATAACCGTCATCGTCTCTTGCGAGCTTCAGCGTCACGTAATACACTGCAGTTGTGGAAGCTCCAATGGTAAAAATAGGAAGACTGCAGACAAGCCACAGAACATTTAAAATAATCAAGTCTCCGAACTTGCCGATGAAACGCCAAACCGGATTATCATAATTAAAAAAACCAGATAACATATGTCATTCCCCTTCTCTCTTTAACGTCAAAAATCATTATAGCGGATTTATTTTTAAAAAGCAAATGTTCTCATTCATTTCATCAATATTTTATATTTTACAGGGAGGAATTTTTTCGATTTTGTGATATAATCAAAAAAGTATCCGGACTAAGAACAGAAAGAGGCGCATGCTATGACCCCCTATGAAGACAAAACACTAAAGGATTCATTGCAGGAAGAAAAGAATAAATTAAAAAACATGAGTTTAAAGGACAGACTATGGTATATCTGGGAATATTACAAGATACCCATAATCGGAACTGCAGTAGCTGCTGCCCTTATAATCTCAATTTTTTCTGCCGTACACAATAACCGGTTTGAAACTGCTCTTTCCTGCATAATTTTAAACAGCCATCCCGACAGCGAGGAAGACCTGGTAAGCGAATACTTTGACCAGGGCTTTCGCCAATACATCGGACTGGACGGTGAGACAAAGATTGATGTGGACCATTCCATGTCCATAAGTTTTGACGAGTCCAATATGACCGAATTCACTTACGCAGAGATGGCCAAGCTATCTGCTCTGATTTCCAGCAAGGAACTGGACGTAATGATCGGCAGAAAGGACAGCATTGACCACTTTGGAACGATGGGCGGCTTTCTAGACCTTAAGCAGGTTCTTCCTCCCGACGTCTATGATCAGGTGAAGGATCAGCTTTATGAGGTAACCAATCAGGAGACCGGTGAAAAAATCGCCTGCGGCATCAAAATCGGCAATACCGATTTCTTAAAGAAGACAGGATTAACCATGGATGCGCCAATTTTAGGGATTATAAGCAATTCCACTCGTACAGACACTGCAGTGAAGCTGATCCGCTATGTGTACGGCCTATGATTTGAAATCCCAGGCTTTCCAATAGGCTGACAGATGCCTGGTTTTCTTCCAAAACTCTGGCGTAGATACTGTCTGTCAGGGAAGCCGCTGCATATGTTAAAATTGCCTGGCAGGCTTCTCTTGCATATCCCTGACGCCTGTAAGGTGTAAAAATATGATATCCCAGCTCCAGCGGGGTATCATTTTTTTTAATGAGAGAATAAAATTCCTCATTTTCACCAATATCAAGATTAAAAAGCCCGGATTTCCCCACAATGACCTTTTTATCCTTATGGTAAAGAGCCCAAATCCCATATTCATAAAAACCATACTGTTGCCTGGTATAGCTTTCTAACATCTCCCTGCTGCAAAAAAGCGCTGCATCTTTGCCTCCGTCCAGTTCCTTTGGAATTTCATCTGCATCCGACATCATAAACTCCCGGATCAGCAGACGTCTTGTATCTGTAATATTCCATGGAAGTCCTTCTTTTCTCTGAACTACACGCTCCAAAAGTTGGGGGGTAACATCCGAAAGAGATTCCACCAAATAGGTTGCTGGTGAGAGACACTGATCCGCCCGCCCGCGGTCCCATAAACCAATAACAGCCCTGCCTTCTGCAAAAGCAGAGCGCAGGGCTTCATATTCATCTGATATGGTAACCTGGAAATTCTTTCCTTCTATGGTAATCTCCCGTTCCCACTCCATAATTTATAAAGTCTCTGGTTCCGGATACTCTTCCCCGAAGGTATCTGCCGTCATTGACTGTATCTTCTGCTCAGCCATCGGGCGATCATTGTAATCTGTTTTCACATCTGCGATCTGATTGACAATATCCATGCCTTCGATAACTTTTCCAAATGCAGCATAAGCACCATCTAAATGTGGAGCTGCCTTATGCATAATAAAAAACTGTGAACCAGCTGAATCAGGGCTCATTGATCTTGCCATGGAAAGAACTCCCTCGGAATGCTTTAAGGTATTGGAAACACCATTCTGGCTGAATTCACCTTTAACGGAATATCCGGGACCACCGGTTCCAGTTCCCTGGGGGCAACCTCCCTGAATCATAAAACCATTGATGACTCTGTGGAAAACCAGTCCGTCATAGTAGCCTTTTTTTACCAGACTAATAAAATTGTTTACTGTATTCGGTGCAATTTCAGGATAAAGCTCTGCTTTAATTACATTACCATTCTCCATTGTAATTGTAATAATAGGATTGTTCATGTTTTTTCCCTTTCTTGTATAAAGTTTAACATATGTGTGTATTTTATCAAATCATCAAGTTTTTGTCCAGCTGTTCATACTTTGTTTCAATTTCATTCAAAAATCTTTTACACAAACAACATGATTTCTTCATGTTTCATGGTTATACTAAGAATGTAAGTTAAATATGTTAATAAGATTTTTTTCATAATACTCGAGCTGATAATTTAATTATCAGCTCTCCTCCCTTTTTGAAATAACTTTTAAGGAACCGCCGGTCTGGCAGTTCCTTTTTATTATTCCCAGTTGAATTTTCTGTATTCAGCCCAGATGAACCGGTTGCATTTTGTCGGTATTATTTTCAAATAGTCCTGCCTTATATACTTGAAGACTATCATATGTTTTGAAAAAATACTCGCAGGTGGCAGTATTTATAAATGCCGTATATTTTGTATAATCATAAGCGCCATGGTTTGTCATAACTGCTCCTTTTGGTATGGTTACGCCCTCCATGATGTGAAAACAGGAAACTACCGCTTCCATTGGATTTTGAGGAACCGGAATAAATGATTTTAAGTATGCAGTCCGGACAAAGCGGTCCGGTGATGTAAATCCTCCCGGAAGCACTCTGGTTCCTCCTGCCTGACCAAAAGGAGTTAGCTTTAAACCGCTCCATAAGGTTTCCTCCATCTGCTCCGGGCTTGCCTCCATATAATTTCTTAAATTTGTCATATGCCAGGGAAGATCCGGACTGTTTGCTAAAACACCGATGGGATTATCAAAGATAATCAGCCCGGCATTCGTCTGTTCAATTACGGCACAGTCACCGGTCCGGTCCACTGCAATCCAGTGAAGGGGTGCTGCTGATCCTGTAACCGGATCTTCCATTCCGATAATGGCTACCTGCTTCACCATTTTTTTTAATTCCTGGACTGATGCACATTTTCCTAATATATAATGAAGAAATTCGAAGGAAGCAATGGGTGACTGATTCCCTTGCTTTTCAATCTCTACGTATTTCGCATATCCTGCAAAGTAAAGAGCTGCCGCCGCAAGCCCTCGTTCATTTACTCCGTCAAAAAAGCCTAAAAGTCCGTCTGTCTCCTGTCCAATTCCTATAAAGCTATAATCATCCTCCATCCAGGCTCCGGTAAGAGCATTAATCCATTGATAACTTTTAGGAACTTTGAAAAAGTGAGGATCTATTTCATAGGAAAAATCCATATTTCTGCCGAAAAAGACTTCCCCTTCTTTCGTCTGCAATGTCATAGCCGTACACATGGTCATTCCCCTGGTTTGATTATTTAATTATATATATGGCTGACTGTCCGATTTATGATATGGTTTCAATTGCTTCTTTTAGTTCTTGAATACAATCCACCGGTTTTAGACACGTCCCGTTTCTGCAGAGATAAAACTTGCTTTTTACAGAATCTGCGGGATACTCCTTCGTAAACGGAGCAATTTTAGAAAGAATCCCTTCATTTTCCGTATTTTTGAATATAATATCAATATCAGTGAGGACTTCTCTTTTTAAACCCGCAATTTCTTTCTCAATTCCCGGCTGAGACGATACTGCGACTAATTGTGCAGGGGAATAAAGGACCGTCTGAAACGCCAGGAGTGCAAAGCTATAGTTTGCCGGACTGCTCTGAACTTCTCTTCCCATCCATTTTAACTGCTTCTTTAAAATCTCCTGCCACGTTATCTCACCGGTTAAATGATAAAGTTTTCCAATTACGTAAGCAGCCACAGAATTGCCTGATGGCAGAGCCCCGTCATACAGTTCCTTGGGCCGGCTGATCAGTTTTTCTCTGTCATGTGCATACATATAAAATCCGCCATTTTTCTCATCAAAAAATAAACCAACCATTTTTTCGCAAATACTGACTGCTTTTTGAAGATACGATACCTGAAAGCATGCCTGATAAAGTTCCAGCAGTCCAAACGCGTAAAATGCATAATCATCCAGCTGACCATCATGACCGGTTTCTCCAGCCCGATAACGGATAAATAGTCTGCCCTCCTTGTCCGTCAGCTTTTCTTCAATAAAAGCCTGGGCGTTTCTGGCAGCCTGTAAATATACATCCTCCGAAAGAATCTGATAAGCCTTTGCCATACCTGCAATCATCAGACCATTCCAGGAAGTCAGAATCTTGTCATCCTTATGAAGTACAGCCCGTTTAAGACGATAATCATAGAGTATCCTGCTGAGCGTAATGATTTTTTCATCTTTTTTTTCGTAATTATGATTATCGATGAGATTTAAGATGTTTTTTCCTTCAAAATTGCCGTCTTCTGTAATTCCAAACCAATGGCAGTAGAATGGGGCATCTTCTCTTAAAACCTGTGTGATTTCATCTCGGTCAAAGACATAGAACTTTCCTTCCACCCCTTCACTGTCCGCATCCTCTCCACAGTAAAATCCGCCGTCTTTATCTGTGAGAGTTTCTATAATGTAACCCAGTATTCCTCTGACTGCAGATTGATAAAATGGCTCTCGGGTTAATTTATATGCCTCCAGATAGGCATATGAAAGAAGGGCATTATCATAGAGCATTTTTTCAAAATGAGGAACCAGCCATTTTTCATCGGTGGAGTAACGCGAAAATCCGCCCCCAATATGATCGTAAATCCCGCCCCGGTACATGTGCCTTAAGGTAGATTCACAGATGGCTCTGGCAGACTCGTCCTGCTCATAGATAGAATGATGAAGAAGAAAAATAAGATTATGGGGCATGGGGAACTTTGGTGCCCTCCCAAAACCGCCCCATTCCTTATCGTAGGAGCGATTTAACTGTGTGGCCGCAGAAAAGAACAATTCTTTACCGGGATTATCCGCACTATCCCCACTGTCTTTTTCCTCTCCTTTTATATGCCGGGTGATTTCTTCTCCAGCCTGGAGCACTTTTTTCCTGTCATTTTTCCAAAGTCCGTCTATAGCATTCAGAACCTCAATCAGTCCGGTATTCCCCCATCTGCTATGCTTTGGTAAATAGGTGGCAGCATAAAAAGGCTTTTGATCCGGAGTCATAATAATTGTCAACGGCCATCCTCCTGATCCTGTAAGTGCCTGACAAACCGACATATAAACAGAATCAATATCAGGACGTTCCTCACGGTCGACTTTGATTGAAACATAATTCTGGTTTAACAGGTCAGCCGCCTCCTGATCTTCAAAGGACTCGTGAGCCATGACGTGACACCAATGACAAACAGCTTACTACACCCATTCAGGAGTACCCAATCGACAAGAATATTGGTTTGTCTTCTGCTTTTGCTTTCGCAAAGGCTTCTTCACACCACGGATACCAGTTAACTGGATTATAAGCGTGTTGTAAGAGATATGGACTTAACTCTTTTATCAAGCGATTAGGTACTCTATCTGTTGTGGTTTGCATGGG
>JAQSYE010000167.1 GCA_029256305.1 Lacrimispora sp.
TAAAAAGGGAGGAGCCGGTATCCCCTACGAGGAATACCGGCAATTATGAAAAAAATTCTTATCTCAAAGTATGTTGGCAACATCTTTTTCTGATGATTTAAGTATATGGGGAAAATATGAAGAGAGTTTGTCCGGCTTGTAACAATATTGTGACCAGAATGTGAACAAAAATGGGAAAACGGCAGTCTTTTAAGGACCACCGCTTTTTTTGATTTAATAAGATCAGGATTCCTGAAAATGATAGTTGTCCAGTAGCTGATTTTTCATGTTCCAAAGGGGCCTTGATAAGTCAACGTGAACCTCGTGGGGGTTAACAAGACGTCTTGATTCATCCCAGAGCGTATCAAGCTCAATTTTACAATAAGCTCGGATATCCATCACGGCAGGTGATTCATAGACGCATTTACCTTTTTGAAATACAGGAATCAATAAATCTCGCATGGTATAAGTATTAGGAGCGAGATGTGTCTTTTTCCATGTCTCAATGGGATCAAAGAGAAGGAGAGAGTGGTTTTCATCATATACTTCCCCTTCCAGACAGATTAGGTCAGCAATAATCTTGCCAGTTTCCCTGCTGTAAATACGTTTGATCTCTTTATTGCCTGGATTGGTGATCTTTTCTGCATTTTCTGAAAGTTTAATCTTGGGATTAAATTCCCCCGTCTTTCGATCCATGACAGCCGCCAGCTTATAGACTCCTCCAAAAGAAGGACAATCCTTGGAAGTGATTAAATTTGTTCCGACTCCCCAGGAGTTGATGGTTGCGCCCTGAATCTTTAAGCTGTTGATCAGCGTCTCATCAAGGTCATTGGAGGCAGAAATAATGGCATCAGGAAATCCAGCTTCCGTAAGCATTTTCTTGGCTTTTTTTGAAAGATAGGCAAGGTCTCCGCTGTCTAACCGGATTCCGTAGCTGGCCAGAGGAATATTCGCTTCTTTCATCTCCTGAAATACTCGAATGGCATTTGGAACACCGGATTTAAGCGTATCATAGGTGTCCACCAGCAGAATGCACGCGTTTGGATAAAGCTTAGCATAGCTGCGGAATGCAGTGAGCTCATCAGGAAAGCTCATAATCCAGCTGTGGGCATGTGTACCCTTAACCGGGACGTCAAACATCTTTCCGGCAAGGACATTGGAGGTTCCCACACAGCCCCCGATCATGGCAGCACGGGCACCGTAGATACCGGCATCAGGTCCCTGGGCGCGGCGCAGACCGAATTCCATTACTCCGTCCCCTTCGGCTGCATATACCACACGGGCGGTCTTTGTGGCAATTAGGCTTTGATGATTAATAATGGTGAGGAGTGCCGTCTCCACTAACTGGGCTTCCATAATGGGAGCGATAACTTTTACCAAAGGCTCTCTTGGAAATATGACGGTTCCTTCCGGTATGGCATAAATATCTCCGGAAAATTTAAAATGAAGCAGGTACTCTAAAAAGTCTTCCTCAAACAGTCCGGTTGATCTTAAGTAGGCCACATCCTCACTGTTAAATTCCAGTTCTTTAATATATTCAATCATCTGGTCCAAACCAGCGCAGATCGCATACCCGTTTCCGCCAGGATTGCTGCGGTAAAAGGCATCGAAGATTACGGTCTCGTTGGCATCCTTCTCTTTGAAGTAACCTTGCATCATGGTTAACTCATAGAGATCTGTTAATAAAGTTAAATTGCGCTGGCTCATAGTTTTTCTCCTTTTTACAAATCCTTTTCGCACATTATACCATCATATGTTTACAAAAACACAATTACATTGACAAAAACTTAACAATTTCGACGAAATTAAAATAAACAATTAAATTGTTTAAATAAAGCAAATTATCAGAATTAACATATACAATTTGTAAATAGAAAAATAAATTATGAAAAATCAATAAAATAACTTGCAAAACACGAAGTTATGTTTTATAATAATATCATCTACAAAAGATAAACAGTTACACCTATTTTTAAAAATAATTCATAAGAAAGAGCCAAAGGAGGTCGATTCCACCAAAAGCAGTTGTTACGCCTGTTGACTGACAAAGAGCTCAGGCAAAAGATAAGACGTTTCCCCACTTAATAATCAGCCAGACGATTCCAGCAGATTAACTGACAAGGAACCTGGCAGAACGATCCGGCAATTCATTGATGTGCCTATGATTGGTCAAAGCTTTATAAAGCGTATACACTGGCTGTTTCCAGTGAATCAGATTTATTAGTTTCATGACAGGATAGAAGAATGAAAATAAGATGCAGAATAATTGACATTGCAGAAAGGAACAGTAAGGGAAGCGAAAACAAGTTCATATAGAGAATCATCCAGAAAAGTATTAACAAAAATCTAAAGAGAGGTATGAAATAGCGGATGGATGAAGACGTGTAGAGCGGGTATCGAATTGAGGAAAGAATTCGGTACCCGCTCTGTTTTACTTTTCTCTGGGGCAGGTAACAAAAATAACCTTGACATTTCTTTTTTTGATCCCTATAATTAGTAAGCATATAAGGTGTAAATCTCCTTATAATAAGAAGAAAGACTTTGATGGAGACAGTAGGACCGTATGAAATCTACAGAGAGCCGGGGAGGGTGGAAACCTGGTGATAGTATTATGGATTCGAACATCACTCCGGAGTTTCCGGCTGAATACATTTTAGTAGGTCAGGACGTAGTTTCTGCGTTAAAGAATAGCATATGGTAGTATGCGGTATTAGGTGGTATAACGAAGAATGAGAGCAGCCTTCGTCCTGATTACAGGATGGGGTTTTTTTTGATTAAAAAATTAATTGGAGGTTATAAAGATGTACAGAAAAGTCCCTACAGATTTAAACTTTGTGGAGAGAGAAAAAGAAATTGAAAAGTTTTGGGAAGAACATAACGTGTTCCAGAAGAGTATGGATAACCGGAAGGATGCAGAGACCTATACCTTCTATGACGGACCGCCTACCGCTAATGGAAAGCCTCACATCGGTCATGTTTTAACCCGCGTTATTAAGGATATGATTCCCAGATACCGGACCATGAAAGGATATGATGTTCCCCGTAAAGCAGGCTGGGATACTCATGGACTACCGGTTGAGCTTGAAGTTGAAAAGAAGCTGGGACTTGACGGCAAGGAGCAGATTGAGGAATATGGTCTGGAACCATTTATCAAATATTGCAAGGAAAGTGTGTGGCAGTACAAAGGAATGTGGGAAGATTTTTCAAAGACCGTCGGCTTTTGGGCAGACATGGACGATCCCTACGTTACCTATGATAACAATTTTATTGAATCCGAATGGTGGGCATTAAAGCAGATCTGGGAGAAAGGTCTTTTATACAAAGGCTTTAAAATCGTTCCCTATTGTCCCCGCTGCGGAACTCCTTTATCCAGCCATGAGGTTGCCCAGGGTTATAAAGATGTAAAAGAGCGCTCTGCAATTGTTCGATTTAAAGCGAAAAACGAGGATGCATTTATTCTTGCATGGACCACAACTCCATGGACGCTTCCTTCCAACGTAGGACTTTGTGTCAATCCGTCTGAAACCTATGTTAAGGTGCAAAGCGGCGATTATACCTATTATATGGCAGAGGCTCTCTGTGAGAAGGTATTGGGAGAAGATTTTAAGGTTTTAGAGAGATTTGTAGGGAAAGATCTGGAATTTAAAGAGTATGAACCTCTCTTTGATTTTGTAAAACCAGACAAAAAGGCGTTCTATGTTACCTGTGACAATTACGTTACCTTAACAGACGGTACCGGTGTGGTTCATATTGCTCCTGCTTTCGGCGAGGATGACTCCAAGGTTGGCAGAAAATACGATCTTCCTTTTGTGCAGCTGGTAAACGGCGCGGGCGAGATGACAGAAGAAACCAACTGGGCAGGTACGTTCTGTAAGAAAGCGGATCCGCTGATTTTAGCAGATTTGGCTGAGAGAGGTCTTTTGTTTGCTGCTCCGGTATTTGAGCACAGTTATCCTCACTGCTGGAGATGTGATACACCTCTCATCTACTATGCAAGAGAATCCTGGTTTATTAAGATGACAGCGGTAAAAGAAGATTTAATTCGCAATAACAATACGATTAACTGGATCCCTGAGAGCATCGGAAAAGGCCGTTTTGGTGACTGGCTGGAGAATGTTCAGGACTGGGGTGTCAGCAGAAACCGTTATTGGGGAACTCCTTTAAATGTATGGGAGTGTGAGTGTGGTCATCAGCATTCCATCGGCAGCATCGAAGAATTAAAGAGTATGTCTGACAACTGCCCGGATGAGATTGAGCTTCACCGTCCATATATCGACGCAGTTACCATTACCTGCCCTGAGTGCGGCAAACAGATGAAGCGTGTCCCAGAGGTAATTGACTGCTGGTTTGATTCCGGATCCATGCCATTTGCACAGCATCACTTCCCATTTGAAAACAAGGATTTATTCGAGAAACAGTTCCCCGCAGACTTCATCTCTGAAGCGGTGGATCAGACGAGAGGCTGGTTTTACTCCCTTCTTGCCATCTCAACCCTGATTTTCAATCAGGCACCATATAAGAATGTTATCGTACTTGGTCATGTCCAGGATGAAAACGGTCAGAAGATGAGCAAATCCAAGGGCAATGCGGTAGATCCGTTTGACGCACTGGAGACATATGGAGCCGATGCAATCCGCTGGTATTTCTACGTAAACAGCGCTCCCTGGCTTCCAAACCGGTTCCATGGGAAAGCAGTTATGGAAGGACAGCGTAAATTCATGGGAACTTTGTGGAACACATATGCATTCTTTGTGCTCTATGGGAATATTGATGAATTTGACCCCACCAAATACAAACTGGATTATGAGAAACTGCCGGTTATGGATAAATGGCTGTTATCCAAGTTAAATACGTTAATAAAACAGGTAGATTCTTACCTTGGCAATTACCAGATTCCGGAATCGGCAAGAGCACTGCAGGAATTTGTAGATGATATGAGTAACTGGTATGTGCGCAGAAGCAGAGAGCGTTTCTGGGCAAAGGGTATGGAGCAGGATAAGATCAATGCTTATATGACCCTTTATACCGCCCTTGTGGATGTAAGTAAGATTGCTGCTCCTCTGATTCCGTTTATGACAGAACAGATTTACCAGAATCTGGTTTGCAGTGTGGATTCCTCTGCACTGGAAAGTATTCATCTGTGCGATTATCCGGTAGCCAAAGAAAATTTCATCGATAAGCAGTTGGAATTAGATATGGATGAGGTTCTAAAAGTTGTAGTAATGGGTCGTGCAGCCAGAAATACTGCAAATATCAAAAACCGCCAGCCAATTGGCCAGATGTTTGTAAAAGCTCCTCATGTACTTCCTGTCTTCTATCAGGAGATCATCGAAGAAGAACTGAATGTGAAAACGGTTGTATTTAAAGATGATGTAAGAGACTTCACCTCCTACAGCTTCAAACCTCAGTTAAAGACCGTTGGTCCGAAGTACGGAAAGCAGTTAGGCAGCATTAAAAATGCCCTGGCAGAGATAAACGGCAATGAGGCCATGGATACCCTCAATGAAAAAGGTGCTCTTACCTTTGAGTTTGATGGAACACAAGTGGTGCTTACCAAAGAAGATTTACTCATTGATACAGCGCAGATGGAAGGATATATATCAGAGGGAGACAACAGCATTACCGTTGTCCTGGATACTAATTTAACTCCGGAGCTTTTAGCAGAAGGATTTGTCCGCGAGCTGATCAGTAAGATCCAGACTATGCGTAAGGAAGCCGGTTTTGAAGTGGTTGACCACATAACGGTATACAGCAAAGACAATGAAAAAATCGAGAGTATTTTAAAGGCTCATGAAAATGACGTTAAGAACGAGGTCCTTGCAGACGATATCATACTAAACAAAGCTGCTGGTTATGTGAAGGAATGGAATATTAACGGCGAAAATGTAACCTTAGGCGTGGAGAAGATCCAGTAAACAGTCAGGAGGTCTTGTGGAATGAGCATGGGATTTGATAGGGAAACCTTTAAAAAGAGCGTCCTGTTTAATATGAAGAACGTATTTCGTAAAACAGTAGACGAGGCAACGAAAGAGCAGATGTACCAGGCAGTCGCCTATGCAGTAAAAGATGTGATCATAGACGAATGGATCGCAACTCACAAAGAGTACGAGAAGCAGGATGTAAAAACCCTGTATTACTTATCCATGGAGTTTTTAATGGGCCGTGCTCTTGGCAACAGCATCATAAGTTTCATGGCACAGCCGGATGTGAAGGAAGTGTTAGAGGAACTTGGGTTTGACTTAAATGCAATTGAAGACCAGGAGCCGGATCCGGCTCTTGGAAACGGAGGGCTTGGCCGCCTTGCGGCATGCTTTCTTGATTCATTGGCAACACTGGGGTATCCGGCTTACGGCTGTGGAATCCGATATCGATACGGCATGTTCAAACAGAAGATCGAAAATGGTTATCAGGTAGAAATTCCTGATGACTGGCTGAAAAACGGATATCCCTTTGAGATCCGTAGAGCAGAGTATGCCACTGAGGTGAAGTTCGGGGGATATGTGAAGGTGGTTAGAGAGAATGGAAAGGAACGCTTTGTACAGGATGGCTATCAGTCCGTCCTGGCAGTTCCCTACGATATGCCCATCATCGGATATGGCAATAACGTAGTAAATACTCTGCGTATCTGGGATGCGCAGGCCATTAACACCTTCAGCCTGGATTCCTTTGATAAGGGGGATTACCAAAAGGCAGTGGAACAGGAGAACCTGGCTAAAACCATTGTTGAAGTCCTCTATCCCAATGACAACCATTATGCCGGCAAGGAGTTGCGCTTAAAGCAGCAGTACTTCTTTATCTCTGCAAGTGTGCAGAGAGCAGTGAAAAAGTATATGGAAAATCACGATGACATTCATAAATTCTATGAGAAAAACGTATTTCAGTTAAACGATACCCATCCGACGGTAGCGGTACCGGAGCTGATGCGGATTCTCCTTGATGAGTATGGACTAAGCTGGGATGAAGCCTGGGAGATCACCACGAAGACCTGTGCTTATACCAACCACACCATTATGTCAGAAGCTCTGGAAAAATGGCCAATCGAGCTGTTTTCCAGGCTCCTTCCAAGAATCTATCAGATCGTGGAAGAGATTAACCGCCGTTTTCAGCAAAAAATCGGTGAGATGTATCCGGGAAATCAGGATAAGGTACGCAAGATGGCCATTGTTTATGATGGTCAGGTGCGTATGGCCAATCTTGCCATTGTGGGAGGTTTTTCTGTTAACGGAGTAGCAAGACTTCATACGGAGATTTTAAAGAATCAGGAACTAAAAGATTTCTATGAGATGATGCCGGATAAATTTAATAATAAGACTAACGGTATCACCCAGAGGCGCTTTCTCCTACACGGGAATCCCCTTTTGTCAGACTGGGTAACAAAGAAGATAGGAAATGAATGGATCACCAATCTGCCTCACATTCACCGTCTGGCCGTTTACGCAGATGATCCAAAATGTCAGCAGGAATTTATGGATATCAAATACCAGAACAAGGTCCGGTTGGCGAAGTATATCAAGGAACATAACGGCATAGAGGTAGATCCCAGATCCATATTTGATGTACAGGTGAAGCGTCTTCACGAGTATAAACGCCAGCTGATGAATATTCTTTATGTGATGTATCTGTATAATCAGCTGAAGGATGATCCCAATTTAGATGTAGTCCCACGGACATTTATCTTCGGAGCCAAGGCAGCTGCCGGATACCGCAGGGCGAAGCTGACCATCAAATTGATTAATTCTGTGGCGGAGGTAATCAACCACGACAGAAGCATCGGCGGAAAGATAAAAATTGTATTTATTGAAGACTACAAGGTGTCCAATGCAGAAATCATCTTTGCTGCAGCCGATGTCAGCGAGCAGATATCCACGGCCAGCAAAGAGGCTTCCGGAACCGGTAATATGAAATTCATGTTAAACGGTGCGCTGACCCTTGGAACCATGGATGGCGCCAATGTGGAGATTGTAGAGGAAGTAGGAGCGGAGAATGCATTTATTTTCGGTATGACTTCCGATGAAGTAATCCGTTACGAGCGGGAAGGCGGATACGATCCCATGGAGATTTTTAACAATAATTATGAAATCCGCAGAGTTTTAATGCAGCTGATCAATGGCTATTATTCTCCACAGGATCCGGAACTGTTCCGTGATATCTATAATTCCCTGCTTAATACCATAAGCAGTGACCGTGCCGATACGTACTTTATCTTAAAGGATCTTCCTTCTTACGGGGAAGCTCAAAAGCGGATTGACCAGGCATACAGAGATGAGTCCTGGTGGGCAAAAGCCGCCATTTTAAATGTAGCAAGCAGCGGTAAATTTACATCAGACCGAACCATCCTTGAATATGTCAGAGATATCTGGCATTTGGAAAAGGTAAATGTAGAACTCTAGAATAAATGAAGGTTTTTCAAAAAGCGTTCCGGAAGTGATTCCGGGGCGCTTTTTCGCATATATTGAACAAGGTTCAGACAAGAAGAAAGGCGGAGGGAACATGGGGAAAAAGATACTGATGGCATGTATACTGGCATTTTTGTTTCCATATATCATTACACTGGCATGGACGGGGAAGATTGAGGAGAAAAAAGAAATGCCCATTACGCCCAGCGGAAAACACGTGATCCTAGACAGAAAAGGCGGGGAGACTTCCATGGATGTAGAGGAGTATCTTCCAGGAGTGGTAGCTAAACAGATCCCGGCAGATTACGGAAAAGAAGCGCTCCGGGCCCAGGCAATCATAGCGCGGACCTACATTTACGGTAAGATGAATGGTCAGAAGGAAGTAAAGGAATCCGATCTCCACATGGATTATCTGGAGCAGAAACAGATGGAAAAGATGTGGGGAAGTGAAGCCTTTGTCACCAGCTACCAGGCAGTTGAGGATGCGGTTCGTTCTACTACCGGTACCGTTATCACCTGTAATGGAAATTTAATTGAGCCGTTGTTTCACCGTGCCAGCAGCGGAATGACCCGGAAAGGAGACGAAAATCATTCGTACTTACAGCCGGTGGAATGCAAAAAAGATGTAGAGGCAGAGGGATTTCTAACAATCCTCCAGTTTAGTAAAGAAGATTTTGCGGATAAAATCAATAAGATTTCAGCAGATAGTTCCGTAAAACCAGATCAGATTCCCCAAAGCATTCAAATTGTTCAAAAAGATGATTCCGGGTATGTGGTACAGATCCAGATTGGTACTCATACTTTTACCGGGGATGAGGTCCAGCATGCTCTTTCCCTTCCATCTTCTTCCTTTGAATTTGAGGATTATGAAGGCGGAGTAAGAGCTGTCTGCCGGGGAATCGGGCATGGATATGGCTTTAGCCAGTACGGTGCCAAATGTAAAAGTGAAGAAGGATGGACGGCTGAAAAAATTCTTGCTTATTTTTATAAAAATATTGTTTTGAAATCTGAATAACTCTTTCACTCTTGGTAAGAATATTATCGAGGTGATAAACGTGAAGGAAAAAATAAGTCAATTGTTCAAGGATAAAGTATTCCTTGTCCTGTTGGTTCTAGGCCTGCTGACTATAGTAGCTGCAGCAGGAGTCATTACCGTTCAAAGAGGAAATGGTGGAGGAGAAAGCCCTTATCTGAAAGTACCAGATCAGAGCAATATGATTGTTGAAGAATCAGTCCCCCAGGATACGCAGGTAGCTGTTGCAGGAGATTCAAATGCAACAAAAAACGCTCAAGAGGAAATGCAGGCCGTTGATTCAGCCAAAGCCAAAGCGGAAAAAGAAACACAGGCAGCAAAAGCCGCGACAAACAAAAATGCCGCCAAGTCACTGGTACTTAATTTTAACGACTCCACCAGAATGACCTGGCCGGTACGCGGAAATGTTATTTTGGACTACAGCATGGATAAAACCATCTACTTCCCAACCCTGGATCAGTATAAATGCAATCCGGGTGTGGTAATTCAGGGAGATGTGAGTACTCCAGTAGTCGCTCCTGCCAATGCAAAAGTGCAGGAAATCGGTTCCAATGAAGAAATTGGCAGCTACGTTGTTTTAAACATGGGTAACAAGTATACAGCTGTCTGCGGCCAGTTAAAAGAACTGAAGGTAACAGCCAATGAATATGTGAAGGAAGGCCAGCTACTGGGTTATGTTGCAGAACCCACAAAGTATTATTCCGTAGAAGGCGCCAACCTATTCTTTGAATTGACCCACGAAGACAAAGCCATTGATCCTCTTGATCATATGCAATAAGCATGCTCAGGAAATATTAGGAAAAAGTTATAAAAAAATAATAATTTGTTCATACGTGATTAAGAGTCATCTGCTATACTAATACCGTACATCAAACGGGGAGTGTGGCTATGAACATATTGTTTTTTTTAACACCTAAGAATGAAGTGGCTTATATTTACGAAGATGATTCTCTGCGTCAGGCGCTGGAGAAGATGGAGTATCATAAATACTCCGCCATACCTGTAATCAACAGGAACGGCAAATATGTAGGAACAATAACAGAAGGGGACATGCTCTGGGGTATAAAGAATAAATTCAACTTAAGTCTGAAGGAAGCGGAGAATGTGACGGTGGCCGCCATTGACAGAAGATCGGATAACCGCCCCGTTTTTGCAGATTCCACGATGGAAGACCTGGTTGATATGGCTTTGAACCAGAATTTTGTACCGGTGGTGGATGATCAGAAGAATTTCAT
>JAQSYE010000004.1 GCA_029256305.1 Lacrimispora sp.
TACGCGTTTCACTGCCCTGTATTCCTCAAGCCCAAGATGAACCGCCAGAAAAACTGTCCCTTCCCGACCGGTTCCCAAGATACCGCATAACTGATATTTGCCAAACAGTTTTCGACCAAACATGAAATACCTTGAAATCAATGTTTTATAACGAAAAATGTAGATAAATTTGCTAAATACCAGATGTTATGAAATGAGTGCAATAAATTATAGTACCATTTTAGTACCACAAATATCATAAGCAGAGAGCCAATATACTTTTTAAAATGTAAAATCTCAAAATATGCTAAGCAGATTCTATTAACCTGGAAGTATATGGAAGCACTTGACCATTCGAACAAATGTTCTTATAATTATCCCCAGGAGGTGATTATTGATGAAAGCAAGATGTGAACTAGATCCAGTTATAAATAAGTGTCCCCACTTTGATTCAGTTGAGCAGGAATGTAACTCTGACAATGAATGCTGTGGTTTTTACAGAATGCCCAACACAGAAAGTATCCCTCAGTATTTTAGGCAGCCGCGCTGGTATGAGCAGTACTATAAAAAACGATAATGTAAGGCGGGCCCGGAATTCCGGATACCCGCCTGTATTATCTTTAAAAAAATATGGAATTCTATAAAAATCTATATTATAATTATTAAAAATAGCAAGGGGGACCTATATGTATAGTAAATCATTAGATGATGTAGTTAAACAATTCAATACTACACCGTTTTTATTTATTGGATCTGGAATTACTAGAAGATATTATAACTTACCCGATTGGAAGAGTCTGCTAGAAATCTTTGCAATTCGCATCAGCAATGATCCTTACGCCTATTCTTCTTATGAAAGTAGTGCAAAGGCTATGAATTGCGAAGTTGGTCTATACCCTCAAATAGCAGAACTTATTGAACATGATTATAATAAATTATGGTTCTCTAATCCTGAAATAAGAAATCTAGATGTATACTATTCAGATATGGTAAAAAGTGGGGTATCTCCATTCAAGGCTGAAATAGCCATGTACATAAAACACAATTCAAACATAGTAGAATACCATAAATCTGAAATTAAAAAGCTACACGAAATTTCTAAAAAAAGCATATCTGGAGTTATTACAACAAACTATGACCTCTTCTTAGAAGATACGTTAGATGAATTTCACGAATATGTGGGGCAAGAAGAGTTGATTTTCTCAGCAATACAAGGAATTGCTGAAATTTATAAAATTCATGGCTCGATAAATAATCCAAATAGCATTATTATAAATAAGATTGATTATACTTTGTTTGATGAAAAAAGCCCTTACTTAGCTGCGAAACTCATGACTATCTTTATGGAATACCCTATTGTTTTTTTAGGTTACTCGTTAAATGACTCAAACATTCAAAAGATTATTTATTCAATTGTTAATTGCCTCTCCAAAGAAAACCTTGAAAAACTTCAAGAGCGCTTTGTTTTTGTAGAGTATGATGAACATTTTAAGGATGTCGAAATTTCTCCTCATTCTATGGTCATAGGTGATAAGATTTTGTATATGACAAAAATTCGTTGCAGTGATTTTAGCCTAATATATGATGCTATCAGTAAGAAAAAGTCTGAAATCCCAGTAAAATTGCTTAGAAAATTTAAGCAAGAATTGTATACTTATACTCTGAGCAACTCTCCTACCACTAATATAAAAGTTGCCAGTATAGATGATAAAAGGCTGGATGATGATGAATTAGTATTAGCCATAGGAAGAATGTCTGAATTTGGTCTAAAGGGGCTAAGCGGATTAAGTGGTAGCGAATGGTATCGTAATGTAATACTTAATGATTTAGACTTCAATCCGGATGAATTACTTAAATATGCGTTCCCCAAGTTAAGAAAACAAAACTCTAATAATCTACCATTTTTTAAATTTTTATATTATGCTAGAGAAAAGCATTTAGACGTATTAGAACTGGCTGAACAGACTACTTTTGATAAGATTATTAGTGATAGCATAAGAAATCATCGAAATATATTAGGGTCATATACTTCAGTTAATGACATTTGGGAAAAAGAAAAGAATTTAAATAAAGCTACATATCTTATTGCTCATTTAACACAGGAACAGATATGTGTAGACGATTTAGAAAAAATTCTGAACAAAATTTTTAGCAATAACAGAGATATTTTAGAAACAGAGACTCAAAACACTAAGACAAATATTCGTAGACTTATCAGAATATATGATTGTTTAAAATATAGGAATGTAGAAAAGTCCCTTGACTAAAGCATTCGCAAAACGAACACCGTACAAGAGACTTTCCCTTATCTGCATATTGCATTTTACCTTCGATTAATAAGCACTCATATACTGAACACCGTTATCTCCGGTACTTTATAGTATTCAATAATTCTCTAAAAGAATACAACATTTACAGTAATTTGTCTATAGCATTTTTTGCTTTTTTAATTGTTATTAAAATGCTGCTGACCATAAAACCAGCAGCATTTTAATGTCATAACCCAGGATACTGCAACGCCCCGTCCTGATCCGGAGTGAGTGTCACCGGCTCCGTTATCATCTTACCTTCAGCGTCTACCGCATAGATCTTTCCGGAATTCTCAACCAGCTGCGACTGACACATAACCCCGTCCGGTCCCAGGTAATACCATGCGCTGTTATACTGATACCAAGTATTTGTGACCATGATACCTGCAGTGTTAAACCAGTACCACTTTCCATCAACTTGAACCCAGTCATTGCGGACCGGCAGACCGGTATCCCCATTGTAGTACATCCAACCATCTGTTACCTGCACCCAGCCGGAGGATTTCTTGACCTCCATTCCCATTAATCCCGCCTTGAATGCTTCCCATGTATGGTCGGTGTGGTTATAAACGTAAGGGTTCGGACAGATCTTCCCTGTCACGTCATAATGCCGTATTACATGATCAATAGGTACGTTGTACTTTGCCATGAGCTCCTTGGTTAATTCAATGGCCGTTTGCACCGTTGCATCCTCGAAATACCAATCCCTGCTTGTATCTGCCTTACTTCCATTATTCCGGACACACATTTCAATTCCGATACTGTTCGCATTCCGGCACTCAGGATGCGCATACTTCTTTGCTCCGCAGTGCCACGCTATATCTTTATCATCTACAGACTGCCATATAGATCCATCAAAATCAACGTAATAATGTGCACTGGCGCTCCGATCGGCACCAGCGTACCACTTGCAGTTTGCCTCAGCTCCTCCGGTTGCCCCTACATAATGGATCACGATATACTTGATACGATCCACAGCGCCCTCATTATGGTTAAATGGTGTAAGTAATTTATTGATCTGCATATTATCTTCCTCCAATCGAAAAAGGACCCAGGATTATCCCAGGTCCATAAAGTTGTGACATTACAACCGTTGCGACGGTCGCAACAGATTATTCAATATTTTCTGTCTTTGCATTAAGTAACTTTTCCGTCACAGCAAGCCCCTTGATCAAAAATACCGGCACGCTATATCCACATTCAACAAGGTTTTCTAAGATACTTCTAATTTCATTTACCAACAGACATGCCAGGGTAAACCAGCCCAAGAGCAACATAAATTCAAGGTTAATTTCAAGTATGTCCCTGCCTAAATTTATGAGAAGATCCGGAAGTAAAAAAGCTACCAGGATAATCACCCAATAGCCAATTTTTTTTAGAATTCCTTTTAATCCTGTTTTGCTGCTTTCCTGGCCTAATTTTCTCGCCTTGTACCAGCCGGTTCCCCAATCAAGTACATTGCAAAGCAGAAAGCCAGCAAATACATACCAATATACTCCAAACAAAGCCGTCAAAATTGTTACTATCATGCCAACTACGGCATTGTATTTATCAACAAATTTCACTCTCATTTTCCTCACTCTTTCTCATATTCTTTTCCGGTGATCTCCTGGTACTCCGCTGCCGTAATCCAGCGGCTCACTGCGTCCTGCACCCAGTTAAGTGGCCAGTCTTGAGTTTCATAAAATCGCTTTACCTTTTCATAGTTTTTGCTCATGATCTATACCTCCTCTTTAATGGACATCATCTGCAGGTATGCTACCTGAGCAGTTAAGCCGTTGATCTGCTGTTCCTGCTCTCTTACCTTGTCCTGAATGTTTGGTGTCCTGTACTCGGCAATGAGGACCGCGTCCATGATCTCCTTGTTTATGTATTTAGGGTTGCCCTCTTCATCCTTGTCTTGTACCTGCTCTATTCTGACTGGGAATGAAGGGTTAAAAATTGGCAACCCCGTATATACGTAATTGCCCTGTCTCCATTCTTCCACTCCGTCTGCATTGTATTTTATAACAGTGGAGTTTTGGGTAAGATTTTTATGTATTTCCTCAATTTTATTTGTTCCTATGATTATTGCAACTTTAGCAGTTTGGCTGTCTAAATTATTAAGGCCGCAGCTACCATTTGCAATGTTATATGTTATATCTCCTACTTTGATTGTTTCATTTTTCATGTTTTCCTCCTTATGAGTTTGTTATATAAGAACCTCCAAATATAAGGTTATTACCAGTGCCAATATTAATTGATGGGTTAAATATAAATGTACCTGAATTAGTAACATAGCAGTGTTTTGTGCTTGCTTTATCACTACAACTGGCAACCATAATAGGTATTGCACATTGTGGTATACCACTAACAGCATAATTCTGATTTGCTGTTAACTGTGTGGTAATTGTGACACTAAAGCCAAGAGTTACTTCTGCAACGCCTTTTGAATTTCCATTACGATAATAACCACCCTGTATTGTTCCCCAAGTGCATGATAAACCAGATGTAATTAAGTCTGATATCTGAGTCCCATTATCATATGTAAACATTCCGCCAGAGTCGTGAGTTCTTAGTGTATTCGCCGCGGGTTGTGTACCAGTGGTAGTTATAACTGCACCATATGAACTATATAACCCGTAAGTGTTACCAGTGCATGTTGCCCAATTATTTGATACTCCATGACTGTTATAAGCAAAAAGAGCAACAGTCCGATATGACACTTGACAATTCCATACACTAAATATACATCTATAAAGTGTTATTCCGTATTTTCCAGACGATAACGCATTTCCAGTGATTTTTATAAACTGTAGACTAATACTAGCGCAGTTATTCACATTTATACCAACATCTGATGTGGTCATTATACTAAACCCACCAATAGCCATTGAACATGTGTTACAAAATGTATATATGCTATTAATCTTGCAGTTATCAGATAGTACAGTCTCCGTACTGCTAAGCAGGTGAAAAATACCATTACCAAAGCCCCTTATCATTATATCCTCTGGATATGTTCCATCACTTACGGTTATTATTACTGTATATCCACCCAAGTCCTTTGGTATGCTATTAATAGCATGTTGTATAGTCCTATATGGTTTGGCAGATGTCCCGTCACCAGTTGTATCTGATCCGGTTGTGGACACATAAGTATTAACATCCCCCGTAAGAGGTCTTATGCTCTTCATGAATGTCAGCACTTTCCCGAAAAACCGCTTAACACTCTCCCCTGCAGCCGGGATCGGATACTTATCCTCTACAGTATCCAGAGTTTCAATAACGGTTTCTGAGATATTTCCGCCAGAGATATCCACTCTTTCCAGTACATCCTGAATCGTAGCTGTCCCTGAAGGATTCACGGTGATATTAAGCTCAGCGGCATCCTGAACCACATTCTGAATATTATAGATGTAAGAGGTAGACGCCACCCCATTATATTGTGGCATCTCATCCGGGATCTCTGCTGTTACAATACAAAAAAGGATCTCTTCGGTCCCGTCCACGGCGTATAAGCCAATGTTGTGTATGTAATAGGTTGATTCTATTGTTTCATTACTGAAAAGAGCCCTGGTCTGGATCATCGTGTCATTATATACAGTCGTAGCTGGATCAGACGCTGCCTGCTTAATTCCCTGCAGATCCGTGAGCAATTTAAAATCTGTGCCTGTTGGGTATATATGATTTGATGTTTTTGCCTTTATGATGTGCAGCTGAATCTCTCCGGCCAGAGCCCGGGCAATCAAATTCTCGCCAGCTGCTGTCAAGATTGCTTTATTATACTGTCCCATAAAACCTCCTTATATTGTCATTATCTTTGTGCTGCTCAGTGTCGCTCCTGCAGAGAAGACTCCTTTCGTATTCTTAGTATTTACTTGGCTAGCTATGATCTGCATGTGCGCTGGAAGAATGTCCCACAGCAGATCATAGAGTAAATTAACCGCTCCGTACCGGTCTGAGGTGATCTTAATTGTAATCAGACTGTGTTTTCCATCAACAGAAACCTCAAACCCCTGGGATCCGTAAAGCTCTGTCAACCGATCTTTTAGAAAACCAATCGTAAAAGGAACAACAGTATTATATCTTTGCATGATCCGGCTTCTTCGGTACTCCAGGTTTTCTCCTTGATAAGCAATTCCAAAGCGTTTTTCATAAAGCAGAATAGTGGCTTCATCAGCAGTCTGGATATAACAGTTATTTCTTATAGATCGTATACTGTTTTCCGCTTCTTCCAGTTCTGCTTCCTCTGAATTCATTAACTCATTGAATTCTATTACATTCTGAAACCACTCAGGAAGAAGTACTTTTAAATCAACCGCCATTTATCGTCACCGTCCCCAACACTGGCACTTGTTGCAGAGATGCGTTTTCTATGCAAGCCACATCAGATGCAGACCCATTGATTGTTACATCAGTAACATTTACGATCTCGGAAATATCAAGGATCGAATATATAATCCTGGATACATATACTGTCACGGCATATTCTATTTTCTGGCTTTTCAGCATTGCTCCCCAAGACTGCCGAACGGTTTCAAGATAAGATTCTATTTTTTCGTCTATTTGACTTTTATAAGTAGTTTCTCCGTTCTGCACAGAAGCAATGAACTGGACAGTAAGCGATATATTAAGGATCAATTCTGTCCCGGTTCCGATTGTAACCACTGCTCCGATCGGTGCCATTCCGTAACCATTGGCAGAAGGTTCTGTTTCACCGTTTTCTGGTGGGCAAATGGTATTCTGTACGGTATTAATCAATTCACTTCCTGCAGGGTTTAATTTACCATTTAAAATACTGCAAAGTACCGTTCCACCTCCCTGCCATGCAGGATAGATCTGTATCGCGCCTACACCCTCAATAGCAAGGGTGGCATTACGATAAGATGCAAGATTTCCGCCAAAAGAAGCAACGTCAAAGGTCGCAAGATACCGCGCTCTCAATGAATCATCGGTTTCCTCTTCGGTTCCTGCAGAAAGAAGTTCTGTAAGTTCCGCAGAAGTCAGCCCGGTTACGTAATCTATGGCTATGAGCTGGCCGGTGTAATTGTTTCCAATTTCTCCTGCTGTTTCACATCTCATTTTATATGTATACCCGGCTTCTGTCTGAGCAATAAACTCCATTATGCGGTATGTCAGATAGCCGCCTCCAGTAAGGGCTGAAAAGCGAGATCCAACGGAAACCGCCCTGTTAAATATACCTTTCTTTACTGCGTAAGTAGCAGGCTTTCTATCAACTCCCCGCTCTGCCACCAGCATATTAAGGAAATCACCTCCTGCGGTTTCGGCGTAAGCATTCTTCTGCACGGAGTTCAGGTCAAGATACAACCCTTCCAGATACCAGCTTTCAGGACCCAACGCGGTTTGAATCATGGATCCCTGTCTTTTATCAATAGTATCTGGTACGCGGTTTAACTGCTCCGCCAGTATGTTCGTATACGTTTTATTACTAAAATTGATCAAACCTCCACCTCCCCTGAAACCATTCCGAATACGGTCTTTATGTCAAAGGTGCATTTCATGGATCCTAACGCTGTCTCAAAGACAAAGTTATCAACTGACAGGAACCGGGAATCTATGGAGAACGCTTCTCGAATCCGTCTTTTTAACATGCTTGCCACGTACTCCGGTGGTTTTCCGACTAATTTTTTTAACTCTCTGCCAAAATTTGATGAATAGATCTGATTCTGATATCTTTCAGTATCCAGTATTATTTCTGCCGCCTGTTTCAATGCCTCCAGGCCGCCGCCTACTTTCTTGATGGTACCAGTACTTTTATCCACCAAGTATGTATCCGTCGCATACTCCACGGTATTCTCTC
Source organism: Lacrimispora sp. (assembly GCA_029256305.1). Classification (GTDB taxonomy): domain Bacteria; phylum Bacillota; class Clostridia; order Lachnospirales; family Lachnospiraceae; genus Lacrimispora. The sequence goes on from JAQSYE010000004.1 coordinate 8,092, forward strand.
CATAATTTGTATTTACAGATTCCGGAAGAGTTGACATATTATCACCTACACTTTCGCCATTACGATATAGTTCTGCCCTGAATTTGCTTTTAGATAGAGGACTTTGTCTCCGGCTTTCAATCCTGGATTCAAGACTACAGTCTCTCCCTGAATGGTGACAGCCCTGTATCGTACATTGTCTGTCAGTACCGCCACTGGCTCTTTAACGGTCAGCTGCGTAGCCTGTATTTTTATTGTCAGGGGGGAGGCAGAAACCACAGTAGCATAGCCGGTGTCCAGTAGATCCATAGCCCTTACCGTATCAATGACAATTGATTTAATCGTCTCTATTAATTCCATTTCAGCCTCCTTAAAGATTTATAATTTTTGCTTCTAGGCTCATAGTGTGTTCTCCGTTTGAAAAAGTGTGTTTTACTTTATCCAGCAAAAGGAACAGACCACTGGAAAGCTCAGGTACATCCTTGATTTTAAACTTTGCCATAGCACCTGCTTTAAGCCCCGGCACTCCACCGACACCGTCAATCGATATTGTCTTAAGCACTCTGTCATAGTAAGCCATCATAATATTTCCCTGTTCATTGATCTGCGCTTCATTGAGGTTTTCATCTACTTTTACATACTTTTGTAAAAGCCCCCACTTATTTATTGTGGTGCTATCACTAAAGGTATAGGTATCTCCCTGACCAGTTTCCTTGTTTGGGCGGACAAGCTTTACCTGATTGTAAGTATCTGAGTCTATGTCTGATTTATAGGAATAATCTGTTACAATACTGCCGTTCCCAATAAGGATGTCAGACATCAAGTTTTTGGCTTCTGTCAGACATAACTTACCAAAATTATCATAAAGAACAAAGGTCCTGCCGGTATTGTACTGTGTCAGCTGCAGTCCATACTCTATAATGTCCAGGCATTCTGTACTTTCCTTGGTAAGAGTGGGTATAATGTACCCTGTATCTTCCAATATTCCTATTTGCAACTGCATATCTGTAGCAATTTGCTGTATGATCTCGCCCAGCTTCTTTCCTTCAATGCTGTAACTGGCGCTTGACTTTAAATATCTAAGCTGATCGTAAGCAGTCACAGAAACAACACCCTCGCGATCCTGCTCCGTTACAAACACAAATCCCAGAAAAATCTCGGCCCCATCTACATAAAATTGCACCTTGGCTCCCTCCGTCAAATTAATAGCCTTTTTCTGGATAAAAGAAAATGTTAATTTGCCCGCACTACCACTTCTGTTCGTGGTATAAGCGACTTTTTCTGTAATCGGGGCATAGTCATACATGGTATTTAATTCAGCATTGAAAACTAAAAGTTTATAATTCATCCTGTTACCTGCAGCTGATCTGCCTTAATCCAGCCACGGCTTCCACCGATCAGAATCGGATAAGGTCTGGAAGCGTCCGGAATAATCCTTGAAACAGTTGTTGATAGGTTATTTGCCGTACCGGTGGGCTTATCTCCGTAACTGCTGCTGAAATAAGTACCATTTGCAATGACCACGGCACCCACACGTAACTCAGGGGCCGCTGATAACGGTCTCGGCTGTTCTTCAATCTGCACTGTTTGTGCAGGCTGTTCTGGTTGGGGAAGAGCAACTTTGATCGGAGCAAAATCCCGGTACTCTTTAAATTTAATCTTGTAATATACATCTCCAGCCTCTCCACCTTTTTCTGTAGTTTCGAAGCTATCAATTACTGCGCTGATATTCGTATCAAACATCTTGCTGCCCCTGGCATCATACCGGCTTATGACAAGATCACATATCTCCTGATTATCCCTGGCGTCAATAATTGCTTCCACATAATCTCCTGGATCTGCCCAATCATGACCATAAATCAGCGGATCGTCACTGTCCCCAGGAAAATACGATTCCCAGGACACCTCCATTAAGGAAGGTAACCTGGGAACTACAATTTCTCCTATATCTAAAACATTGTAAGTTTTATTGTCTGAAGGATACGAAATGCTATACTCTTTAGGATTAACAGGGAACTCTATCGTATTCCCTCCCATGTCAGCAAAAAATTTATATTTGTTTCGCATAATTCCTCCTATCCTGCAACAACATTACTGCTGGAAGCATGTTGGGCTCCCAAAGCATTATTTAACGCACCAAGCACGGCATTAATATCGGAACCTGCCCCTCCTGCAACACTCTGACTAACAGAAAGATTTGTCTGGGGTACCGTTAGATTGACCAGCGCTACATATTGCCGCTCTGACAAATCGCGAAGAAGTTTGATATTTTCATCAGCAATATTTACGTCTTCCTCTATTTTTCCAACCTTGCCAACCTTTTCGACATTTTTTATATCAGCATTTCCAGCCTTATAACCGTCGTCCCCAGCTGCTTTTCTAGCTGCTTCCGCTTTGGCTGTCTCGATTGCTGCCTGACGCTGCATCCTTGCATCGTCAGCCGCTCTTTCGGCTCTGGCATATTGATCCTTCATTTCAGCCTTGGCGTTCTCAACTACACCTTTCTTCCCGGCGAGTTCCGTTGCCCGCTGCTGCTGTTTTATCTTTTCTTCAACGGCTGCACCAGTGGCAAATTCTACGTGATCAATCAAACTAATAGATACACCTGGTATATTATTGGCCATTGCAATCAGTTTGTTAACTCCGTCAATAGCTCCGTTTACCAGATCTTGCAAAATTGCAAGGGCTTTCACCTTTGTATTTCCAAGAGAATCGAGCACCCTCACGCGAAAAGAATCAAAAGCAAAAGCGGCATCTAATATACCACCTCTCATAAGAGACCACGCTAACATGAAGCCTAGCTTTAACCGATCTGCATATGTCAGAACTTGGTTCACGCAAATCAACCAGGCTACCTGAATGCCGCCTACCGATTGTACCCACTTATAGATAGCTGCTACAATGGCGCCTATCACAAGGGCAATCCATAGAAATGGATTAGTAAGCATACTAACAACTAACGCTTGATTGGCTGCTACAGAAAGCCACGTAACAGCAGTGTATATCCCCCAGGCCCCAGCCGCCACCAGTATACCAATGGCAAGCCCATAAAATACAGGAGCTATCGAGGACCAGTGCTCATAAATAAAAGTTGCGCCCTCTCCAATCACCTGTATAACCGGCTGAAATGCCTGAAGAATAGAGTTAGAGATGGCGGTCCATACTTGTTGATAAGTCATAGGCATGGATTCAAAATCCTGATTTATTTTATCGGTAGCCGCCAGCATTGCATTTTTTACAATCTCAGCTGTAATCTCGCCGTTTGATGCCATCTCACGAATTTTTCCAATGGGAACATTAAGATAGTCGGCTATGGTCTGGATAACATTCGGCGCTGCTTCGAAAACTGCATTTAATTCCTCGCCACGCAGAACCCCGGATCCAAGCGCCTGGGTAAGCTGAAGCGATGCGGAGGAAATTTCCTGTTGGCTGGCGCCGGCTATAATAAACTGCTTGTTTAAATTTTCAACGAAAGCCACGACCTCGTCACTTCCGGAAAAAGCGTCTCCTGCTCTTTGCCCCATCTTTGCTACCACATCCGCGGTGGCAAGATAACTTGTTCTGGTCCTCTGCGCAGATCGGAATATGGCTTCCTGGATTCTTTCTGTTTCCTGAAGGCTGTCGTTCATACCACTTTCCTGACCTCCACCACCAGACGGTTTAGCCGCCGAAGATTGGAATCCTTTATTCATCAAATTAATTCGGGCGGTCGTTTGCGTCATTTCATCAGACAAACCCAACACCTTAAATCCTGCGAACACCGCGACCACTTTTTTAAGGGTTGACAGTAAATTCTCTGCCGAACCGGTTGTTTCTTTTACTTTTTGGTTGTGATTTTCCTGCTCTCTGGCGGCTTTAGAGGTATTGCTTGCTATTTTGATTAGCTGCGCTTCCAGTCGATCAAATCCGGAGGAGGATATCTCATTGGCTGACTCCCCTATTTGTCTCATGTTCGTAATAACTGCACCTGTAGCACCACCAATAGATCGGCGCATTGTCTTTTCTGTTCTCATTACAGATTGATCAATTCGACTCATTTGCTGCACTGAAGAATTCCCAAGTTCGAGGAACTTGGAAAAAGATGCGCTAAACTGATCGCTAAGTATAAACTCTTCTCTTATCTCTCCCATAGTTCCTCCTTTACTTTTTGGGCCTACTGTTGATTTCTTTTACTGCCATCTGGAATAACAATATTTTCTCGTTTTCCGGAAGCTTGGCAACCTCACCGGGGAAGCGGCCGTGATTGGCGAACATATAGTAAGCCAGTTGCACGTCCATATCTCCCCCGTTTAAGAGTTTTTTGCTTCTTCAAGCTTCTCCCCTGCGCTCTTCATGTCATTTAATTCCAGAATTGCTTCTGACAGACGGCTGTACTCTCCAATACTAAGCATCTGAGAAGGAACTTCCAACGGATCTTCAGTTCCATAATATTTACATATTTCCTGATCACTGAAATCCGGTGTCTGTACACATGCAAGAATCAGTCTTCTGGTATAAAGAATGGTATCTGTTTTTTCCATTGGGACCCCATCCACTTTCGCTGTTTTTCTGCTCATTCGAGAGAGTCTTTCATTTTCCTTCTGCGAAATGGCCTTGATAACGAATGGAACAGGCTTTCCATCCTCTCCTTTAAAACGATCGGAGATAATCACCTCTTTTGTTACTCCCGCTAACGATGGCTGTAAAAATGCTTTCAATGCGCTCATTTAATCCTCCTATTCTCCCAGCTGTGCCGGGGATCCAAATGCGTTTAATACTTCTACGTTGGTAAAGCTGAATGAAATATCCATGGTCAAAAACTCTGTATCCGCATCCAGCATTGCAATGGGAAGCTTCTGAAGTTTTACGTTATATAAAGCTACCGTCTGAGACCCCACTGAGCTTCCTTGGTCTTCATTGGTAATTTGAAATGTAAAATACGGAAGTTTACCGGTTTTCAAATAGGTTTTAAGCATATTTAAAAACTCTGGTGTTCCATAATAAATAGTAGCAGATCCAGACAGCGACACTCCGGAAGTCTTTTTCTGTACCAAATTGGTACCAACCACCTTAAAATCTGATTCCTGAAACTCTGCATCTGCCTGAATTTTCTTTAATCCAAACATTTCCACGTTCCTGCCATCAATCACAGCGAAAGCCCGGCCAGCTTTCCCGTTTAAGGCGTCACGCTCTAATAAAAAGCTCATAATCTACCTCCTGTTAATCTGTAAGGGTTGCCGTGATATAAATCTTCTCTACGGCCGCTACTGGCTGGATTGCAAGTGTTATCACCACTGCATTGATTGCATCTCCCGCGCTTATAACCACATCATCTGCGACAAAGTTCTGAATACCACCGTTTGCCTGGATCTCATTTAAATACCCCACAATCCAAGCCTTAAGTAAACCTCTACCGTCAGCATTGTTCTGAATCTTACCTATGTAGTTCTGCGAAAAATTCTTATAGATATCATTTGCAATGGAATCCAGAGTTCGAATGACTTGATTCAGGCTGAAGGCCTCACCTTTGTCTGGAGTGTAAGTGGTTAAAGTGTTAATATCTGATACCACTTTAACGCTTCCAAACTCTTCAAAAAAAACAATCTGACCTTTGTCCAATGCTTCGTCCACTTCCGATGCGTTCAGACGAGGAGTAACATTCACCGCGTCCGGATACTGTGCATATACCAGGGATTCGCTGTAATTTGCCCCCGCTTCCGCTCCGCCAATCCACCAAGTTGTCTGCTGTGGAGTAAGGACGGTCCCGTCTGACAGAACAATCCCGTTTCTCACAGAAATAACTGCATCAGAATTACTCTCAACGCCCGCCATAACAGCCTGACACTTCTTACCTAGATTGTCCCGCATCCGTTTAATGAAAGCCACATAAGCGGCCTGAACAGTGCTGTCCACTCCATCATAGATCAGCACATTAAAGGTGTAAGGCTCCAAAACTGTCAGGAAAGTGGAATATGCTGCACTGCTTACAGTTCCGTCATTGCCTCCAGTTAAGGAAGTTCCTGCGCTGGCTGCTAAATTTCCAGTCCCTGAAAATACCACCCAATCATTACCTTTCAAGTCTGCAACCGTCTTTCCGATCTGAGTATGCTTTACGGCTCCATCAACAACGGTTTGTACTGTATAGCTTCCTTCGTTGTCAGGATCCGCAACAACAGCAATGGAAATATTATTTCCTCTTACGCCGTTATACTTTGCAGTAATCGTGAGCGGTGCAATGGTAGCGATTGCTTTTGCTGCCCCCGTAGAAGTTGGGCGATATAACATAACCTTTGCAGGCCCTTTAGTATGCCCGCTACCTTTAAAAATCTCCCTCAAAAACAAGGCTTTGTCATTGGTAGAGTCGTATCCAATGAATGAAGTGAGATCGTCACCCACATTAATGGTCATGATCTCATCCTCTGGCCCCCAGGACAACTGCTTGCAGATTGCAACCACTCCCCGATCTCCCACGCTGACAACCTGCGCCATGCTTGATTTTACATTAATGTAAACACCAGGCTGCTTTTTATTTTGACTGGTCCATGTTCCTCCGGACATCTATTCTCCCTCCTTCTTTCCAAAAAACTTATCTAATATTTCTCTTGCTTCTTCCGCGGTGTACTCCGGATCAGGGAGTAGCACCCTAGCAAAATCCTGCTGATAGCTTGTAAATCCCTTGCTTTTAAGCAGAGACTCTGTTTTGTACTTAACTGGTACCGCTTTATTTGACATGCTACTTTATACCTCCTTCATAAGATTCTGCTGATTCAATCGTAGGCGTGTTATCAGGATAGGAAACCACTGCTTTTACAGTAAATTGATAATGCAGTTCATCTTCATCAATCTTCCATTCCCTGTCATAGGTCCGCAGGCTATACTTACTCTCACCGTCCACGTAAGAAACAAATTCCAAAGCATAGTCCAACCGATCTGCAACGGATACTAGCTGATCGTACATGTCTGTATCACTGTTCTCTACCAGATAGACGATATCAATACCGATATTTCGCATAAAACGACGTCCGATCCGGTTCTCCATCTCAGTCGGCATGAAGAACACAAAAAAACAAGGAACTGACGTCCCCTGTTTGCTCGGATTGCTATATGTTGGTATATCCGGATAGCTCTCTTTTAGTACTCCACAAATAGAATCTAACAGCCTTTCAAGCGTAAATGTCATTTGAAATTCTCCCTTATCCGCTTATCAAGTTCCATCTTTACTACATTTTTGTACCGTCCTATTGCTGCTTGCTTCATGTAAACCCCTTTAATGTAGGGAGTTTTGGTTCCTACCGTAATACCGCCCAGACTTGGATCTACCTTTTCAAGCATATTGCCGTTTATAATTAGTCCAGGGACAAAGTGTTTATCCATGCGGTGGCCATCATTTACGTAGGAAGCGTATTGCATGTTATTTGCGAGTGCGGTTCGGACTGTACCTCCTGTAACAGTAGCTTTTGTGGTGCTATCTGTAGCCCATGCCTGGGCCAGTTCTCCCGTCCGCGTACCGGTACCAGATATAGCGGATCCATTTGGTGGAGTTAATTCTGTAGCTCGTTCCACTGCTGCGATTGTAGCCCCTTCCATGACCTCCACCATAATTTTAGGCACGTTCTGCCCTTGCTTCCGCAATTGCTCTAGACGCTTCCTTGTTGCCTGACCAAAGGACATATGCGCCCCTCCCTACTTTATCACTTCATCCATTGACAGGACGGTCTCTTGATGTTCCAATCCGGAAAGCATTCCACCAACCGGATCATAATAAGGCTGCGGCAGTCCAGCAAAGTAACGTTCTGGATCCCGGTTACTCCCCAGGCGCCCACCCCTTACAATCATGAGCATATCCCCGGCTTTTAAGTCCACTGACACATCGCAAGCCACTTTATCCGTTGCCGTTGCCGTGGAAGCTGTTTCCTTCCATGAAGGACCGTTTCTTTTGGCACTGTAGACACGGCAGGGAATATCACGGTAAAGTTCCTCCCGTTTCTTTTTATCAACATTACCGACCTTATAAGGGATATTTCTGGAAACACTCATAGAATCCGTGTACCAGTCTTCATCAAATAACATACATTCCTCCCATTCCGATCATGCGAGCCATTGTGGCAAGTTGCTGACCGTACTGGGTGGCGTTCCATGATCCCCATTTGGCGCTTGCTTCTGTGATAGCTTCATTATCATAGCTTATGGTCGTATCTCCCATAGTTGCCTCTTTTACAAGTCCAGTCTGCTGACTGGTTGCGGCAGCTCTGGCCGGAGTTGCGGATCCCTCAGAATAAGTCTTTAAGTATAATGCCGAGAAGTGAGCCACATAAAGGCCAGCCGCATACCTCCATATTTCACAGTACCGGCTAGGCAATATGCTGGCGTTGGCATTATTAATAAAAACCTGCAACATAGGATCAGGAACCAGACTTATGATCTGGTTCTCTTCTTCCTCTCCCTGGCTGATCCGCTTTTTTGTAAATTGAGGAAAATCAGCCAGAAACATTTCCTTCGTATAGGTTCCAATCTCACCCGGCTGCGGTATGTTTGCAGCTGCAGATATTAAACCGTGAAACTGTTCAGACATACTGTGTCCTCCTTATTCCTCGCGCTTGTCAGCGGTATCCGCTTTTACCTCGGCTTCCGCATCTGCCTGCTCCAGTGCTTTATCCTTTTTACCTTTAGGAGCGGCAATGGATCCATCTTTTATAGCCGCGAGTACCAACCAGTGCTTAGCAACCCAAGCAGGAACCTCCCCGATATAGTCACGAGGGATGAAAAATTTCTTCTCCCCCTCGCAGATCTCAAAATTCTTTTTACTATTTATAAACATGGGATATCCTCCTTAAATTCCGTCGACATAGCGCATGATATTTTCATAAAACAGCTGTGTCTCGGAGATGTTTGCAAGGTATGCGGTATCATAGCAGAGGTTAGTGGCATTTGGCTGAGTCATGGCACGATTAAGCGGAGCCAGTTCATCCATTGCCAGGAAGCGTTCCGTGTTGATGTAAATAATCATTCGATCCGTACCACCTGCACCGGCACCCTTACACCATGAAGTCGCTCCGATATAGAGATCAACTCCGTTTTGCTTCGAAACATTATTTTCCATAAGGAATGTAAGGATTGTTTTTTCTGCCAGATCAGAAACTCTGGTTGTTGCAAGGTAATTAAACTGATCATAAGGCATTAAAATCTGATTCGGAATTGCACTCCGATCATTCTCCGCTGCATTCCACACAGCAAGGATGGCGTCGTTAATATCCTGCAAGATCTGATTCGGTGTCTTACTCTTAAATGTTGTCATGCTTCCAGTTCCGGTGGATGCTGCGTTTGCAGTAGTTACGTTTGGATTGTTAATAAGTCCAGTAGATCCATACTTTTTAATACCCACGTAAGCATTGGCATCCATGTGCTTGTCATAGGTCATACGGATTCCATCTCTTAATATGCTTTCATAACTCCGACCAGTCATGTTTCCACGCTGCATATCTACAAAACCAATTCTCATACCCACGGAAAAAATATGAGTCTTAAAAAGCTCCTTGTCAAAATTAGCCTGAACCATTGGAATTCCATTGGCTCCACCTGCATGAACCGGACCATCTTCACTGCCTCCGGCGACTCCATATTCCACGTTCATAGCAGACACATATTCAGCCCAGCCCCCACCTACACGAACAGGAAGATCACGGCCATAAGTAAAACTGGTAAGCGGCTGCCTGATCACATTATCTCTCTTTTCCAGTTCCGACTGCAGGAAAGCTCCGCCATTTGCAATCACCGCCGCGTCCATGGCCTGGAATTTTTGGGGAGCCGCAGCCCCGGTTGATGGAGCACTAACCACGCCTGCATCGAATGTTCCCATATTCTGATATTTCATTAAATTGCCCTCCTTATGCTCTGTTGCAGGATAAGATCCTGATTTCCGCTACACCATTGGCATCCTTTGTTCCATGCCATTCGCAATTAGTCAATGCGACTGTTTTCCCTGTATCCGCTGAAGCTTCAAAACCGCCAACAATGCCCGTTGGAATGGTTTCGTTCGCTACAGTCCGGATATAAACCTTTCCACCAAGTTTAGGGCTACCCACATTACAAAGCACATTAATGCATCCACGCTTAAATGTGCTGGTTGCATCTCCTGGCTCATACTGCCCTGCGGACTGGGACAGATAAGACGTTGCGGACTTAAACTCCCTGGAAGCCACGCCTACAAAGTCTACGGCAGTGTTGCTGGCTCCAAAGGCTACTACGTTGCTGTCGTTGTCATAGACCAGAGGAGTCCCGAACTTTACAGCATCCTCACCACCAAGAGGGTGAGTGTCAATAATCATATCCGGCTGTCTGGAATAATCTCCTGCGTATCCATGTGTCATGCTTTTACCTATTACCTGTCCTCTCATTATTTATTACCTCCATTTTTGTGTGGGTTCATTGCATCATAAGCAGACTGACAAGCGTCCAAGTCTATGCCTGGCTGTTTATCTGCCAGTCTGGCTGCATTCTTCTGGGTGGCCGCTGCAATCTTTGCGATATCGCTCACGGTATTCTTATCTGACAAGCAGGCGATCAAGGAATCCGTAACAGCCTTTTTGTCGGCTGAATCCTTAATTCCTGCAATCACCGGCCGAAGCTGTTTTATTACTTCTGCCATGACAGCCTTATCCGCTGTACCGGTAGCCTTATCAAGTTCCTCGGCAGGGATCACCTTCGCTTCTGCGCTGGGCGCTGGTTCCTCGGTTTCTCCCGTAAGGGACTTAATCAGACCGTCCAGGGGATCCTGATCGACTTCCGGTTCCTTTTTAGCAGACATTAATTCTATGAGCTTATCTAATTTAGCCTCAACGCTGGAAGAGTCTTTTACTTCTTCCTTTGCAGGAACTGCAGGCTCTGCCTTTTTCGGCTCCTCCTCTCCAAGAGCATCTGCAGCATCCGCGGCCATGGATTCCAGTTCCTCCGGTGAGGCATCCTTTACTGCTTTTGCAAACATCTTAAAAAATAAACTGTTCTTTTTCATGTTTCCTTTCCTTTCTGGCTGGTGAGCCTCTATCTTCTTTTCTGAATCTAAAATCGCAACATTCTTTCCCGCACGTCCCCGTGTTACCACGGCTACATGATTCCCGCGAATATCGTGTTGCGAATAGGTTCCATCTCCATTGTCAGAACAACTGCAATCATACCCGCAGCTGATCTCTCGCTTTCCTCCCTGCACTGCCTGGATCAATTCTTCATCCTGAACATGTAAATCCGCAATCAAATATCCTTCCCACTCTCCACTACCTTTGCGGACGTTTTCGGCACAACCCCTGGAATACTGCCTGTAGGTTTCTGGAGTTATCAGTTCTGGAGGGTGTTCATTGGTCACAGGCTTTCCCTCGAAACTGGATATAGCGGCTTCTGAGAATACTTCTTCCGGGGATCGCAGCACTTTAACCATTTTGGAAGAGCTCCCCGCAGGGTTTAATTCACTTTCCAGGTAGTCCATGCTACCAGTCCGGGCAATGGGGACATTTCGACAAATTAAAAAGCCCTCGCCAGTTTCTATCTGGTTCGGGCTTATGGTATATCCATAATATGCAAGCATTCCATTTCCTTTCTGTTGCGACCGTCGCAACGGTTTAGGGTACAAAAATACCACCAGCCATTTTCTGACCGATGGTATTAGATCGTTAACATATCCTTTATTTTCTCTGCTTCTTCCTCTGTTACCTCATCATACTCCCAATCTTCACCGATAAAAATACAGCATTGCTCCGGAGCTGACTTCCACTTCTTTGCGTCCTTATTATAACGTTCAAACTCACCGGAAATAAACCGATACAACCGCCTTGCCTTTTTCTTATCTTTTTCATAGCCATATACAAAATAAAAATCTTCCATGAGACCTCCTATTTTATCTGATCAATATTTAAAGGTATCTCCAAATGAGATGATAGCTCAAACATTTTATTGTTAAGAACATTACGTCTCTCAGCGCTTGTAGTGTCTTTGCGATGTTCTTCGTATAAGCCATGCATTACCTTCCCGTCTTTTAGCTTATAGCTTTCGGGAGTATGGAATTGCACCTCAAACCGCTGCCCTTTCGGTGATTCAAAAACACAATTCACACCTTTATATGCAGACCTTTTATCAAGCCAGGTGTTTTTGACTTTTACAGTCTTATACCCTATGTCGGTAATATGCTTTGATACATTTTTATAGGAATCTACCAAAGACAGGGCATTGCTCTGATAAGTGTATCGGATGACATCGTTCGTTGAGTTAATGGTATCTTTAATAATCTGCGAATCCAGGCTATGCTCGCTATCGGTACCTACTTTTCGCAGGAAAGAATCCTTTGATTTTATCCGGCTCTCCAACCCTACCAGTGTCACTCCGGTATCGTTGGATATCTGTTTCAAATCGGCAGTGATAGCTGGCTCTTTAAGGATTATTTTATTGTAAGCGTTGGTCTTGCGGTATAGTGCTTGTGCGCTCTTCCAACTCTCATCACCATTATACTTTAATTCCCGGAACTTTTCAAAGCTTTTCGGAACATCATTTCCAAGTATCGCCCGGTATCGCTCATGCTGTTTATAATCACTAAGCAACTTCTGCCGGTTCCTGATCTTTTCCTTATAGGCCGCGATCTGCTTCTTACTTCTGGGATCCACCGTAACAGGATTCTTATTGAAACTTGAAAAGTCCTTATCCTTTTGGATCTGAGCATCACTCTTGCCGATGGTTGTATATTTGACCAGGGCATGAAGACAGTTCGGGTGTATATTCAAGTATGTATTACTTAAGTCATTGCTACCGCTGGGATCAATCTTTCCAAAAGCGGAAGCCAGTGGAGGATAATCTGGATTTGTGCCGGACCGGCTGTAAACCCTTCCTTCCAATGGTGCGCAGATAGGGCAGGTGCTTCCGATTTTGACAATCCTATATAAATCATGGTCCGGATCCGCTGTTAATATGGCAGATACTTCTGCCTGTCTGGCCGTCGCCCTGGTTGCCATGTTGCAATAATCCTGCAAGCTCCACTTGCGCCCTGACTTGTCAACAAAGGCTGTAATCCCTTCTGTTGCACCATTTTCGGCAGTGGCCATTATTGACTGCAATTCCTTTTTCATACTGGCTGCTGCTTTCCCTGAACCGTATCCTGCAGCTTTTGCTTCGGCTACTGACTTTAAAGCCGCTTTCCTTATTTCGTCTGCCTCTCGTCTTCCAATTTGGAATGATTCTTCAATGTTTTTCTGTGCCGTGACAGAAGCCTCCACGATATCTCCCAATAGATTGTTGGATAGCTGCTGAACTACTCCAAGCTGTGAGGCAGTAAGCCCTGCAGCATTCGCATAGCCGTTGGCTGCTGCTTCAGATTTGTAAAAGATCTTCTCCACCATGGCAGGAACATAGCTCCAGCTTTCGTCCACCATCTCCTGCAGGATCTTCTGAGTGCGGTTTAAAGCGGCTATCTCTGCATAGTCCACATATCCCTGGCTACGCTTTCGGTTTATTTCTGCGATCAATCGTTGTTCCGTTTTCAGGAATAACACCCGGAGATAAGTTGTCTCATCCTTTCCTCCTGGCGGTCTTATCATCTGCGGCATTATTCCTCAGCCTCCTCAAATGCTCCCGGAGCTGACAGCCCCGCAAAAGGATCATTCATTGCTTTGTAATCCGAGTAGGTTTTTCCCTTGGCGGCTTTGATTGCTTCATCCGAAATGGTGCTGTACATGCCGGTTTCATCAGATAGCGCTTTAAGCTCTTTCTGTGCGGTTGCGGCGTCGATCAGATCGCTTTGATACACTGCCATAACGGACTGCGTTTTCTTTTCTGCAATGTCTGCGATCTCGCTGGAATCCGGCGTCTGGAGTGGGGGGAAGTCTATGTCCAGATCGTCAGGAATTGCTCCCCATACTGACAGCAACATAACCGGAAGGATCTTTTCAAGCAATGGCCGGAACTGATTCTCCCTCAGACCGTCGATGTAATCGTAATAGTTGTTCATATCACTTTCGCCCGTGGAATTCATACCAGCAGGTGACCTGCCGAACAGCTTAGTCACTGGGGTTCTGGCGGCTCCTGCAACGTCCATCATCACCCGGTCATAAACATCTGCCAGACCGGTAAAGGTGTATTGGGTGTTGTGCATGACGTCACCCTTGTTCACTAAACGCATCCCAAAGTTACTCTCCAGTACACTCTGAGCCTGCAAGGTCTGCCAGAATTGGCGCTGTGCTTTTCCATTATTTACTGCAAGAAGCTGATCCAATGAATCCGTTTCCATGTAGTTTATGTTTGCCCGGAAGGTCAACGCGGCAATGTTGGAAGACACATTGTCTCGCTTAACCACCTCACTGTATATGGCTTCGATTTCCGATTCTCCCCAGTACTGCTCTGCGATTCTTTCGTTGTAGGGGAGCTCCCTCCCCGTGAATCGTATCACCCGGCTGTGATGAACCGTTGACACCAGAGTGCCGCTTTCTTCGTCCCGGATCGTGTAATAAGCAGGGAGCCCAAAGTCAGGATCAGACGGATCTGTAACAATCCCCATTTCCGGATAGACACCACTCCACCGGTCAAGGATCTGTAATCCAAGGAATGTGCCAGGGAGAATCAAGTCATAGTCCAGCGGCTTTGACAGATCGTCCTGTCCCTTTACCATGATGATCGCGGCTGCTCCTCCGTAAAGCCTGCCCCAATACATTCCTTCAAGGATAGATTTTCTTAGGTGCACCTTTCTTTCAAGGCGTTGCAGGGAGTCGATCCGCTCCGGTGCTACATTGCTCTTAACGGTGTACCATTTACGGATCATGTCCTCCGGTATGGTGGAAATGATGTTCTGCACAATCCAGTTATCCCGGTAAAGGCTGGTGAGTAACTGGTAATTCTGTGTCATGCGGGTAAGCGGGTACTGTGTTGCCTGAAGAAGATCCTGTGTCCCGTACCCCAGTCTTGCGATCGGATTTGAAAAAGCATCATTTACCTGGATCTTATTATCCGCCCGTATCTGCGGACGGTTTCGTTTTGGTTTTGCCATAAGCACCTCCTATGCTATCCTTGTCGTTGACACTGCCATAATGAACGCCATAGTGCACCACAATATTGTTCCGCAAATATCTTTCTTTTTCCAACACCACCAAGCTGCCGCCAAGTCAACAAACATTGCAACCGTATTCAAACAAAATAGTATCATTGAACATTCCTCCTCCATTTTGGTAACTTTGTCATACAGTAATACCGAAGCGCATCAGGACCGTGATCTAGCTGTTTGACTGGCTTCTCGTCCCCGTTCTGCGCTGCCTTATCGTCCCACACATAGGAACGTATCTCAGTTATCAGACCTTCGCAGCGTTTATGCACCTTGATCTTTCCTGATTGAAAAAGAGCCGCAACCACACGGATTCCGTCAAGAACTTCGTTGTCAGCAGGTTTTACGATATACCCCCGGCTCTTCAACTCTGCTATGAAGCTGGCTGCCGATGGATCCGAAACAACGTCGCACTGCAAATCAGGATTGTCTCCCATGAAGGTAACCATATCATCACCATACTGGCTGTCTGTTTTCTGCCCTTCCTTTTCCACCCGGCTGTCCCACCGGTACTCCCGATCTACCCAGATGGTGTCTCCATCATCGTAAATATCCAGGAATACACATGGGTTCGTAGTTCCGTAATCTAATGAAATCGTGCGAATGGAGAGATACTCCAATCCCTTGGGACGCGTCTCATCATCGTAGACGTTGGAGGACTTAGTAAACATGGTATATATAAGCCCTTCGGCAACCGCCCACAATCCCTCGATATAACGTAAAAAAAAGACACCTGCGTACAAACTGCGGTATCTCTTCTTGATCGCTTCGTCCAGGGAAAGATTATCTTCCATGGTGAAGTGCAAATATAAGATGTTCTTAACTTCCTTGTCTGAAGCCCTTAACTCTTCGGCTTTCTTTCTGCCCAGATATCCTATACACTTATTGATCCAACCGACCTTGAACCAATGCATCGGACCTGCAGGGTTGCAGTTAAACCAAAACTTTGAACCCGTGATAGAACAACGTCCGGTTGCCTGGTTGACAAACGATTCCGGCATCAGGGCAACTTCATCAAAAAAAGCCCCGGCAGCTGTAATACCTTGCACCAGCTCCTGGGAACCTTCATCCTTTCCACCGAAGATATGAAAATAGTTAGTAACTTTACCCTTTGTTACTTCCAGCATGTTAGGCGTTTCACCAGACAAATGATGAATACAGTGATACCCTCTGCTTCGTAGCATCATCTTTAAATTGGTAAGCACGTTACGCTGAAACGAACTGATTGTTTTACCAGCCATGATAAAGTTCTGTCCATTGAAAGAGCTCATGGCCCAAAACACATATGACAAAGACATGGAAACCGTCTTCCCTGATCGAATCGCACCATCAGCGATAATTCCGTCCATATCCTTAACTGGAGAATTCTTCGTCCACCAGTTCAATACCATTCTCTGCTTACGGGAAAACGGTTGAAACTTAAATATCTGTTTCCTCATCCTCCTGCTCATTTTCTTCCCAATCCTCCCAATCTGTATCGGCTGATCCGTTTAATGCATCAAGGAACCCGTCGTCCTCCACTTCTCCCTCATCGTCAACACCCATCTTCGCCTTAGACGCCGCCATTCGCAGGTTCTGCTCTTCCTGATCCACGTCTGTCTTTTCTGACTGGCCGGAGTATTTGGCAATGGCTTCATAGGCTTTTACATTGCCGTTTAAAGCTTCTTTGATCATGGCAGCGTGTACAACCATTCCCAGTGTATTATCCAAGCCCAGAGCTTCCAGCACAGGTGACCATTCAGGGTTATTTACCTCTGTAGTCAGGAGATCATTCAAATCCTTCCGGAAGTTTGCTTTCCTGCGTCTGGCTTCACCGGAAGCCTTACCACCCGCTGATGCAATCTTTCTCTGTTCGTTCACTGTTCGTTTACTAAAAGGCACTAAGTTTTCATTGTTTGCCAATCACCTCACCTTCCAATCTGGCTAATTTTTATAACAAAAACACCCATCAAGGCATTTACCAAGACGGGTGTCAAAAAAAGGAAATCAAAATATGAACAGGAGGCAGGCTGATTATGAACTTGGGGAAAATGATTCCCTATAACACCATCATATACTGTGCCGCTTTGTCCTGTGATAATTTTTTTTAAGTAATTATGAAAACCAATCGGAACACCCGGATTCGAACCGGGATCTTCTCTCTGCAGAGTGCTCTGCCATTGAGCTATGTTCCGTTTATAGGCTGCTTTACGCTCCTTCTCCCTTATATCGGACGGATTGACCACATTTAATCCAGCTTCCCATGCACGCTGGAACCTATTACGTTATAGGGGGATTGCAGTCCATGTCACGCCGTCAACACCAACTGCATGAGGGTTTCACCTTCCAGGCTTATTTTGATAAGGCAGTAACCTAACCCCTGAAGTAGACTGCCGCTCTCCGGCGCTTACACATTCATCATCTCGGAGAAAATACAGGATATGTAAAACCTTTTCTTCTGGCTTCTGCATAATAGCATACTACCATGTTTTTAACGAACATGACCGAACATTTCTAAATTTCTCCAAAAAATCTATTATTTCTCATTCTGCACCCGTCCTCCGTGAACTTCATTCTTCGCTTAGGAAACATTCGGTTCATAGCCTGCGCCACCTTCCACCATGGAAGTCCATCTATGTAATACAGCCGAAACATGGTCCTTACCTCACTTTTGGGGATAGACTCAATATATTCCTCTGCCTGCGTCATAAGCTCCAGTAACTCTGTCTCTTTGATATCCAGTACCTTCTGGAGTCTTTCAATAGCTGCCTCTTTCCGGTAATGCTCCGGTGTAGGATATCCGGTAATCTTAATGCTTCCATAAGTTCCATCAGATCTGGTCCCCTTCACAGAATCAGAAACAATACCTAGATTCCTTATCTGCTTTTCCAATTGCTCCTTGCGCCGGCGAATATCTTTGATTTCCTCTCTCATCTCACAATACTGGACCAGTATTTCTTTGTCCAAATCCCGTCACCTCCCTGTTGTCAACTGCTCGCCCTGGGCTTATAAACTCGCTTGCCATTAAGAAACTCTTCTTCCTTCCGCTGTCTCCCCAGAAGTTGCCGCAGCTTGTTAAACGTAGCTCGGTTATTCTGATCATTGAAGAACTCCACAATCAACTGGTATCTCTTCACCGCATCTTTATTCTCTCTGCGCACTTTTCGGCTCCTGCGCAGCTTTGTTAATTCCTTATCTGCTTCCGATCTGTTTTCGGAAAATTCTATCCCATGAAGCAGGTCCTGCAGGCGCTTGTCCTCCTCGCTCACCGTATCACAGGCAAGCCGGTATTCTGCTGCACACTGATCCACAAAGCGAAGGAATTCTTCCAAATGCTCTGCTGGGCTTTTATCCTTTTGCTTCATCTTTCTCCACCTCCACCGACACAATTCTCACCCGCTCCTGGGGAACGTCTATGTATTCACCACTATCAAGCAGGATCCCGATCAGACCGTCATTGCTTCCGATCATGGTCCCAAACTTCCTCCCAGGATAAACCTGGACAGTGATTTTCTGTTTATCTAAAAGCTTCATGCTGCACCTTCTTCCTGCGTAATTCCGCAAAAGCCGGGCCTGTCCGTAAAGAAGGATCCGGGCATGAGCTTGTATATACGTAGGGTGGATTTGTTGCACTGAAACTCATGACCGGCGGCGCCTTTATAGCTTCATCCGCCTCTGCCTGTATGCGACTGTTTACGCTAGCTCTATCTGCTCTGCAGTCTTTTGATGATTTTCTCAATATATCCCTCCTCTGGAAAATTTCAGTTTTAGTTGCTTATTAATTCCGGATTATCAAAAATGTTACCAATTACTTTTGCATAATCCTCTAATGGCCCAATCGGCATATCAGGATACCCTTGCGCAGATACATAAAAACCCACACTGTCCATATAACACTTATCTGCTGGACAATAAGCCTGATGTGTACCGTAATTAACAAGCATATTTAAAGCAAGTACCTGACCACCTAAGTGGCTCTCAATAATATCACCCTCAAATACATCCTCACCAGATATATCAGACATCCCTGTGCATTGTCCAATCGTAGCATGGTCAACTTCTATACCATGTCTTCCAAGCTCATCCTCTCCAAATATAGTTATTGGAAAGTCGGGGCTATAACAATAGCTCCCTACAACCCATTTACCATTATCAGTCCGTTTTCCACGGAATAAGTATCTATTATTATCCACTACTTTTCACCTCCATTAAATTTCAGTTTAACTGTCCAGTTTCGTACAGGCGGCAAACCTCACTTATAATTTGCTCACCGATATTCTTGAATTCGTAATAGCTTTTGTAATCTCCGTTTTGAACAATGTTTCTCGCCCCAACCTCTTTACGTCTTTCTACTAATTCCTTTAATAATTTTAATTCTTCCAATTGCATACCTCCGTCAAATTCTAATTTACCTTGCTAAACCGTTCTGTTAAATGCCACTTCCAATCAGCCCCATGTTCTCTTGCTTTGCCCGTTCTATCGCCAGCTCTTTCAGTAAATACGCACACTGGGTTTTCTCAAAATCGTTTACCTTATCGTACTGATTCAGAATAAGATTTGTATATTGATCCATCTGGCAATTGGCGCAAACCTCTTCCAGATCTTCCTTGCGCTCAATTTCTAAAGGAAACCGGCACAGGTGATCACATACATGCTCCATCATCGGAGTGACGATCTTTAACATTTCATTCTGTTCTGCCATTCTGATTCTCCCTTCTTGGTTCCAAACTGATTAATTAATTGGAAAAATTTACATATTCTTACAAAGTTCTTTTTTGTTATACTGTAGGTGTATATCTTAAACTCCAGGGAATTTATTGCTTGGTATTTTGGATATAGCTTTTTCATACTCATACCGGCAGGGGTAATACCCTGTCGGCCCCCTAATACCTTCCCCTATTCTTCACAAGACTCCAACTCTTCGATCTTCTTCGTCAGATCCAGTTCCTGATAGTCCTTCTTAGGATACTGCTGGTATGTAGCTTTATTCTGTTTCCCTGTCACATACTGGTTATAGTAATGGCGAGCCAGCTCTAATGGGACATCCCTATGTTTCCCAGTTATCGTCAATTTGCTTTTATCACTGTAAACAATTTTTATCTTCCACATGATTTATTATCCTTTCCCGGCATACACTCAAAATGTATGCGCAGCTCACTCCGTCTTCTGGTTTTAATGTACACATGCTCCCCATGGATCTCCTTACCGCAGATATAGCAGATATGTATTTCCTGTTGTGGAACACTGGCTTTTGATTTAGCTGGCATTCTGTTCACACCCTTTCGCAACCCGATGGACAATTTCCCTCAGCTGACTGGCATATTCAAGAACCAGATCTGCATCCTGCTGAATGAAAGCTGCTTGACTTGCCTTTTTCATAATTCCGGATCCTTTAATAGCCGTATTAATCTCCACGTATTTCTGATCAGCTTGGGACCGATCTATCCGCAATCCACCCAATACAACATCCTGAATGACTTCTCTGGTCATGGATTGTATCTTTTTTGTAAGCTGATCATATCCCTTCCGGTATTCTGCCTTTAATTGCTCCAGAGGTATGTTTTCCTTGTTGCGCTTTAAGGTTACAAGCAGAGATCGATACTCACTCATTACTGTTTCTGTCATAATTCCTCCAATAAGTTACAAGGGTTACAATTGATTGCAGTGTTTTGTAACCTATTTAATCCACCTAATCCCTTGATTTTGCTACATTTTTGACTTACGGTTACAAAGTTACAAGGTTACAATCATTTTTTCTCTTACGTGCGTTGTGTGTAAAATATTGATTTGCAAATTTATATGTGTGCTTACGTGTATAGTATAAAAAGCTTGTAACTTCTGTAACTTTGTAACTTTACCTCTCTAAGCCACATACACCCTAGATTTTTCAGTTACAATTCATAAGTTAAAACTGTAACTTTTCGCCAATAATATGTAACCTTTTTATTTAAAAGGCAATTCCCCGTCTTCCACGGCCACAAATTTTGATTCTCCACCTATATCTTCGGGCATATTTATACAGGCGCAGCGCACGGATTTACCGCACACCTTTGATGATTTATATAAATTTCCACTATTATCTTTTGCAAGTCGATTGTTTTGGTCGAGCCAGGATAAAAGAGCCTTAGAGTTGAATCCACCGTCTTCGCAAATCTTTTCAAAGACACTCCGTATTATTCTGACTTCATCTCCTTTAATTGATCCATAACAGGGATCGGCTCCGTTTTCAAATTTTGCTTGATTGCTGACACAGAAATCCTGTAAGAACTCAAAACCACGAGCTCCAACATCAACATTTTCCTTGGTATGCAGGTGCTTTTCTATGTCTGCCACGGTCAGAGCTTGTCCATCACAAAATATCCACTCCGTTGCCAGAGCGTCGGCCGTTAAAATTGCTGCAGCGGCCATTGTCTGCTTCTCAGTCGAGGCTGTCCCTAATTCTTGGTAGAACTGCTTATAATAATTCTTGGCCTTTTCCTTGGCCCCTTCTGTTGACAGAAAGCCCATAAACAACCGCCCAGCATGGCCGTAATTTGTCCTTATGACCTCCAGAAGACCATGTGCATCCTTAAACAGCTTCTCCCTGCACTCAATCTCAATTATACGGTTTACGGATCCACCACCTGACGCATTATGGGTAATGGGAGACTCTCCAGATGTAATGGTGCAATTCTTCCACGTAAGAGTATTCTGTAATCCTCCTGTTTTCGCTCCTCTGGTCTTGCCTATGCCTTCACAGAGCATATAAACGGCTTGCTCAAAGGATTTCTTATCCTTCACAAGCTGAAATTCATCTAAGATCAATGGGAGGTTATTTACAAACCCTGCCTGCTGTTCCAGTCCCACTACCGTGCCATTAAAGGTCTGCATAAAGTTAGCGTCATCGTTCGGATCCGCCCATACGGAAGTTGCCAGAAGCTGGGCCACTGTTTTTCCCGTCTCAGTTCCACCCCACAGATGAACGATAAAGTTCAGTTTCCCTATTGTTTTTAGCACAACCGATGCAAAGCTTGCAGCCAGGGCAATCTTGGCTGGAGAATTAGTTTCTCTAACCTTTCTCACTTCTGTGACCCATGATTCCAGCTTTCCCTCTGAGCGGACCGATTGAAAGATCTTTCTAAAATTGTCCTGGCCATCAAACTCCAAGTTTCCAGTATACGGGCAGAATTGTCCTGTTTTCGTCCAGCCCAAATGACTCACTGACTGAACTTTTGGAATAATATCATGATTAAGATCATCCATATTTTGTAAATACTCCACCATATAGGAAGCATTCTTATCTGATATTGATATATCCTTGTCAGCAAGATCCTTTATGCCATTTGCTGTAAACAAAGCCTTCTTAGCCGCCACCACACTGCTCCAGGCTCCGTAATTTCTACGGAACATGAGGCGAAGCTTTACACTTTCATCCTCAATGTTTATAAGCCTTTGCACAGGTAGAATTGGGTGCGTACATGCTATATCAAGACCCTGCTTATCATTGCGTCTTACAATGCCTTCATCATTGGCGATCCAATCTCCGGTATAAAGCTCTATTGGCTGATCCTTAAAGTTGGTGACGTTGTTTACAACGCTGTTCATACTCTTTTTGTCACCATGCTGCGCAAAGTAAGCCTTTACCATAGTACCAAAGCGTCGGAATCCTACTTTTTCGGCATTGGCAGTTAGGTTATTAAATAACTGCATGTATTTAAAACCATCGTCCCGGTGAGCATAAAGGAGCTTATAAGGCTCTTCGGTATTAAATTCTTCTTGGGTATAAACCTTTAAAGGTTCATTCATTTAAGCTTCTCATCTCCTCTTGCTCTTCCCGGATGCCAGATACTAAGATTCTGTAATCTTCTTCCAAGATTTGTTTTTTATTAATCACCACCGCCCATTCATCTGACAGGGGCTCATAAACGCTTTCGAGCTTGTCGTACATACGAAGCAACCGGCAGACCTCAATTAACTTTTGTATCTTCCATGCCTTAAATTCTGCTTCTTGTATGCGAGTTGCTTCTCGTTCTCTTTTTCTCATCAATATCTGAGATAGGTTCACTTTATCCCCTGAGCGATAATCCCCTCCTAATTCGATAAACGCCTCCTTAAACCCAACGTCATCCATCATCTGAATAAAACTAAAGATATCTCCATTCGCTCCACAAGCGTGGCAATGAAAATCCTTATCGTATACCTTAAGAGAAGCATGTCTGTCCCCATTGTGGAAGGGGCAGGGTATAAACCCCTTCCTATTGGTTTGAAATCCATAACGCTCCACAATATCCCTCATGCTATATGTATCTTTGATTTCCTCAACGGTCACCAGAGACACCTCCCAGTAATTCAATTATCTTGCTGCCAGTATGTAGTTTGTCGCAGAATAGGAACTGGGTATCATATTTACGTTCCATAGTCTTTAAGATTTTCTCCAGCTTCTCGCCGGTGACCGCTTTTGGAGACGTTTTCAATCGTGGATTGTTCCATTCATGGACATCATCAATGCTCTTGATCTGGTTGCTATGCTCCACCAACATGATCACCTTGACTCCAATTTCCTGCGCTCGTTTTAATTCGTCGGTAAATCTTCGATGCCCCTGGCACACGTTGGAGGCGACCTCGGTTAAATTTTGCTTCCGGTCTATAATCAGCCTGGGATTGTCAAAATTCATATAGTCCCCGACATGGAGTTTGCTGACAAAGTGCTGTATTCCCTGCTGATCGAAAGTGTCCACAATTTTACGGATTGCCCTGGCCTTTTCTCTGGAATCAATTTGTATTACCATCTGATCCCTCCTTAGTTGAATGGAAGACCTTCGTCTTCGACTCCATCTGGGATGTTCATAAATCCGTCACCGACCGCACTACTGGGGGCGGGTCTTGATTCATTTGCAGATCCATTTGCATTGTTAAAATTCTTAGATTCACCAAACTCTACCTGCTCTGCCACAATATCTGTTGTGTAAACTTTTTGCCCATCCTGATTTGTGTAGGAACCTGTTTGAATTCGTCCCTCAACAACAATTTTGTTTCCCTGAAAGAAATATTTTTCAATGAACTCTGCCGTCTTTCCAAATGCTACTGTATTTATGAAATCCGCATTTTGCTCATTTTCTTTTTTAAACCGCCGATCGACCGCAATGGCAAAGCGGGCAACGGTATGTCCATTGTCTGAATATCTGACCTCAGGATCCCTGGTCAACCTGCCTATTAGAATTACTCTATTGATATGTCATTCCTCCTCTATAGTTCATATTCCATTCCTTTGCTTGCTACATAAACCGGACACTCTACCAACTCCTGAACTTCCTTCTGAAAAACTGTTTCATCACTTGTCCGATCAGATAAATGCAGTAGACAGACCGTTCTTAAGTCATGGCTCTCGTTTGCCTGAATAAAATCCTTGCAGGTATCAAGTTCCATGTGCGTAAGCTTTATCCGGTCTTGTAAGCTCTCATGATATGATTCCCGCAACAGAACTCTGCTGTAATTGCACTCGATCATGATGTGAATCAGGCTCTTAAATTTATACCGGATATACTCAGTATCCGTTGCGAAAAGCAACCTCCCTATTTCCGGATGTTCAATTAAAAATCCGGTACACGGCGCATCGTGAACCAATGGAAACGTCCTGACAGCAAAGGGGTTGCTAATCGCCGTCAGTTCCCCCGTTACATGCCCCATGCTTGGAGCCATAACAGGTATACCGACTTTTATGTACTCATGTAGATATTTAGCATGGTCACCATGCTCATGAGAGACAACCACTCCCATAATCTTACTGATGTTGAAGTCCAGTGCCTTCTTGACCTCTTTGAATGGTATTCCAGCCTCTATAACAAGGCACTCCGTCTCATTGTGGAGCAGATAGCAGTTTCCCGCCGATCCGCTCCCTAAACAGGTCAATTTCAAAATGGATCACCACCAGTTTGCTCTACAACTTCACTATTTACAGCCACCGGCACTTCCTCAAAATCAACTGTATTTGCCTGACTTAAATCATCTTCGTGCTGATTCACTGTCTCATTGTCAATGTAACGAGGACTACCGTCTTCACTTATAACAGCCATGTCCCGCTCGTATGCATCAGACATTTCAATGCTCATAATGCCCCATTTGCTAATTAACTGCCGGATCATGGTCTTTTCTGCCATCTC
Source organism: Lacrimispora sp. (assembly GCA_029256305.1). Classification (GTDB taxonomy): domain Bacteria; phylum Bacillota; class Clostridia; order Lachnospirales; family Lachnospiraceae; genus Lacrimispora. The sequence continues at coordinate 33,232 of JAQSYE010000004.1, forward strand.
GTCAAAGCTCTTATACCAGAAGGAAGAATACTTCCAGAGATCCTTCTTAGGGATTTTTCCTTCCTGGAGCAAGTGGTAATCGCTGAGATTAAATGCCTGTGAATACTGGTCTGCATGTTTCTCCATCTTGGACCTGGTCCAGAATATCTCTTTCCTGAAACCGTTAAGAAGTTCAAAGTATGCCAGATACCCGATAACCGGCAGTTCTTCTCTGATTGCATCATCTTCAATGAATTCAAACTTATGTTTACCAGTTGATCGATCACGTCCCAGGTACTCACCCTGGCGGATATAAATTACATCTAAGTCCTTATACTGGCCTGTCCTCATTGCCAACTGCTTATAACCTTTAGCCCCTAACTGAAACTGGGCATCAACAGCAATCACCTGACCATTACGATCCTTTTTCTTATAGGGAACCATATAAAACTGTCCCAGTTGCGGACTGGGGGAAAGATTCAAGGCTTCCCCCAGAAGTGCTGCACTTAAAATGCTGTTATGGCTACATTCCTGCAATGCCGGTGTATTCTGTACTGCTGATACCACACTTGCAATAAATCTTGTTGTATTCTTCTGACCCACCACCTGCAGAATGTTTGCCTTGACTTTATCGCTTGATAAAAAGCTTGCCATTCCTTTTGGCTGTGACGTCGCAACTTCGTTTCCCATCTTTACGCCTCCACTTCCAATGTGCTATTTTCTGATACTTTTAAAAGAATGAGCTGCCCTTCCATATCCGGAATATTAAAATCATTTACGGACTCTGCATTATCGATAAATATAGGGGCCGTAACTCCATAGATCTCCTGTAGCGCTGTAATAATATCCAGCCCGGCAACTACTCTGTGCCCTGCATTCAAGGAACTGAAGGGAACTCCGTTTACCATACATTCGCAAGTTTCCTTGTATCCTCCATTGATCTGATTTTCGAACAAGCGGAAATTGACCAACTTGAATTTTGAGTTAATCCGTGAAGAAAGCAGGTCCATCTTTGCCTTAGTGAATTCTTCCAGAAGGAAAAGCTCCTTCTCCTGGTTAGCTATCAGCTGTGATGTGGTCCGCTGCTCCTGTTGTAGTTCTATTACGCGGGCCTGCACTCTCTGATTATTCTCTTTTCCTGTAAGTGTAGATTTAACTCTATCAAACTGCGTAGTCAGTTCTTGCTTCTTCTGTTTTAACTGATTCAAATACCCTGACCCGGTTCCCATATCCTGTGCCTGTTTTTCTATTTTCTGTATTTCGGCTGATATTGACTGATACTCTGGATTGCTAGATACATCTACTTGTTGAGGTAATTTAGCCAACTCTTCCATGGCTACTGTCTTCCGCTTATTCTGTTCCACCTTATTGGCTTTGCAGGATTCCAACTTCTCTTTAAGAGTGGCGATTTCTTTATCAAAAGCTTCAATATTTGCCGAAACCTGTTTTCCATTCTTCACAATGTCAGCAAGACTCTTTTGCTTATTGGACTGAAACTCCTCCAGTTTAGTTTCTTTCTGCTCTGGCGGAAGCATCTGCTTACACATCGGGCAGCATAGAGTATCCTCATTTACCTGCATGGTCTTTACTTCTTCATAATTTTTAAGCAACACTTCTCTGTAAGACCGGTTACTTTCCAGAAGTTCCTGTTTTTGCTGAATCTCACGTTCTGCCTTCTCATACTCTCTTATTGCATCTGAGAAGGAGTATCCAGCATCATCAATCTTCCGCTGAATTTCCCGCCGCTGATTCATCAGCTTTTCATTCGCTTTGCGCTTTAAATCGCCTAAATCAAACTGTTTTTGCATAATTGCACTATTAATCTGAGTAAGTGCTTCACTGGCTTTTGATGCGCTGTTTTCCTGCTCTGCCAGATCATTAATCTGCTTCTCCAGATCCGCTTTTTGGTTCTCACATTCTGTAAAATCAGCCTGTACCAAACCTTTGCTGGCTTCATCAATTCTGGCCGGAAGCTCCGCCTGCCTATTGTTCAGTTCTTTCAGCGCTTTCTTTGCTTTAGCTGTCAAATCATCTACGGAAAACTCTCTCAAAGTCTCAGACAATGAAGAGAACTTCTGATCAGTAGAGATCACATCCTGATCCGTGACCTCAGAGACCAATTTTAAGAGAATTGTTCTCTGATCTTTCCATTTCAGAGAAGTGAACGCCTGGGGACTGGTAATTAATTTAAACAGTTCCTCATTCATCAAACCATCTATGTAGGCCTTGTAATCCTTTTCAGCCTTAGGAATTTCATTGATTTCATATTTATTAATATTCCCCTGCAACTGAGAAACCTCACTGCCTCTCTTTTTAACCCAGTTCTGCTCCTGCGTCTTGCAAAGCAAGATATCCTTTCCGTCCGCCTCCAATACGGCAGACACTTTAATAACCAAATTGTCTATCGGCTCACCCTGGCGATCATTGGGACGAATATTAAAATCAGACTTTCCTTCGCTGTCCTTATTGAAAAGCAGCCATGTAAAACCGTCCATTATGGTTGTTTTTCCGGTTGCGTTCTGACCAGAAATGATTGTCCTTTTCTGAAAATCAATCACTAACTGGGTGATTCCCTTGAAATTCTCGATAGAAATTTTCTTTAATCTCAGATTCATTTTCTTGCAATCCTCCTATTCCCTATGTATAATAGGGGTGAAAAGTGTTTACGAGTTACCTTGATTCCCTGGGAGTTGCTGCTCCTGGGGTTTCTGCTTTTTCACAGCCGATAATATGGCCATCATTAATCTGTAACGATTTGAACAGCCCATTCTCAACTGAGTCCGCTAACACATCAACCGGCATGTCTTCCAGCTCTTCCAGTATCCATTTTTCAAGCTTCATGATTCCTCTCCTCTCTCATGCAAATATAATTTCATGCTTCGGTGTTTCCAAATTCCTATACTCCAGTATGCAATAGAAGTACCCTTTATCATGGTACAAACTTGGTACTCGACAATCCTGATCTACTGCACCACTTGATGTGCTATGCAGGTTCTCAACCCCGCCTATTTTGTTTAGCATTGCCTCCGAAATAAGACGAGCCACTTCAAGGCTTTTTGTTAAATAAATCTTGTATCCTGTCATAATTTCTCTCCTCTCAATGCCTTAATGCGATCCTGCACGAAAGTGACCTGACTACGGGCTATGTGTAAATCTTTCCCAAGCCTCTCCATCTTCCCAGCCCTCTCCACCATATCTTCAATAAGGGGCATACCGAAGTCCGTGTAAAGTTTTGCTATCTGGGCCTTGCCCTCAGTCTCGCTAATCGTTGGGTACCAAGTGTAGACGTACTCAATGGTTCCGTACTCTTCGTCACTGACTGGGTGCCCAATGAGATTTTCAAACTCATATTTCATCATAATTCTTTCACCTTCCTTCTTGTAAAACCTTCTACTTCTCCATATACTGTACTTACAGGCTCCTGCCAGAGCTGAGTACTAATGAAAGGAGAAATTAAAGTGGATAAAAAAACCGTTTATGATTTGGCCATTGCTTACGCTCAAGCTAAATTAATAAAGTATCAACAGGATAACCCAGAAGAAAACGGTCATGATTCTGAGTTACGAGCATTTGTTAAGTCATATAATTACGCCCTCCAACAAATTCCTATTGAATATGAAGACATGGATTAAGCATTTTAAAGCTTGTTTTCTAAAGAAGTCCTTTCCAAGTACGATTGGGCTTCTTTTATTGCATTCAATGCTTGTCCATACGTCAGTCCCTTGCTTTTCAAGAAGTTGATAATCTCATTTCTTAGTTCACGTTGCACTTTAAGGTTTCTTTCAAATTCCTGTATATTCACTTTCTCACCACCTCTCACAAAGTCTCTAAGACGCCACACAAGGCAAATAATAGTGCCAGACAGCAGAAAAATATAATTGTCATCCTGACGTAGCATATAACCTTGTCCATTAATGGGTGTCTGCTGTGATCATAATAATCGTCTAAATTGTCATAGTACTTCTGCATGGGGGACCTCCTCTGGCATTAAGCCTGTTCGTTCGTAAAAATACTTACGCGGAATCCTTCCGGCTCTGGTTAAAAAACCTTTCGCTTTCAACTCACAGTTAAGCTGTTTAATAACGTTGTACCCAGTACGTTCGGATACTTCCATGATTTCGGCGACTTCTGCAGCAGTCATTATTAACTTGCTCATTGACTTTCCTCCTTTTCTGTATTCTGGTTATCCTGCAGTAAATCAGCCAGAGAAATGCCCATTTCAGTTGCGACCTTTTGCAAAGAATCAATTCTTGGGTTTGAATCTATCCACCCGCCGATTGTCCCATTTCCAAGTCCGCACCGTCTTTCAAATACAGAAATGGCAATATTATTTTTCTTGCAATAGGCTTCTACTTTTTTATAGTACAAAAAACCACCTCCTTTTTAGATAAATACATCAAAACTATTGACTTTTTTTAGAGAATAATCTAATATAAGAGTGTCCAGCAATTATACGAGACTATTCTCTAAGATAGGTCTTTTGCATTTAGGTGATTCTCTAAATGCTTAAGTTCATTATATAGAGTTGTCTCTATTTTGTCAAGCCATTATTTTAGTTTTTTCTCTAAAAAGTAAGAGGTGCATAATGAACAGTGTTGATATAATTAAAAAGGCATGCAAAGAACAAAAAATCCCTATCTCTCGACTTGAACGAGATCTAGGATATGGAAACGGGTACATTGGTCAGCTTCGCAAGGGAACAATACCGTCAGATCGAGCTATTGAAATTGCTGATTACTTAAATATAGGTTTGCAATATCTCATGACGGGGGAAGAGAGTTTAAAAGCAATAGAAAGACCTCTTACCCGTAAAGATGAGCGCGATATCGAAAAAATTCTTGATTCAACAAGGGATATGCTTCTCTCCCAAGAAGGCTTAATGTTTGACGGAGATCCAGCGTCACCAGAAGCAATCGAATCAATTTTATCGGCGATGCAAGTTGGTATGGAAATGGCAAAAAGAAAGAACAAAGAGATCTTTACTCCTAAAAAGTACAAAAAGGACTGACAAAATGCATGGGTATAAAAGAGAAGGCTGATTCACTTTCAAGAAAGTACCAGAGCCGCAATCCATTTGAAGTCATAAAAGGAATGAATGTAATTCTGGTATTTGCATCATTAACTGGTGTACGGGGGTTTTATCAATATTTTCAGAGAAACAACATTATCTACATAGACGAAAGCCTCCCGCGCCATGAGAAGATATTTGTGTGCGCACATGAATTAGGTCACATGCTTTTGCACAAGAAAGCCAATGCTGTATTTATGGACTCACGCACATTATTGAATACATCCCATTACGAAAAAGAAGCTAATGTATTTGCAATGAATTTCTTAATTGGAGACGATATGCTTCGCGAACATAGTGAATTTACAGTTGATCAGCTATCAAGATTATGGGGTTATCAAAAAGAACTTATAGAATTAAGATTAAAATAGCCAATGGCTTTTTAATAAAAATACAGAAGGAAGAGGGAATGAATATGAAGAAATCAAAACTATTGATAGCAACCGCAGTCTTGTCCGCGTTGATGAGTTCAACAGTTTTAGCGGCAGAATGGAAGCAAGATGCTAATGGCTGGCGTTATCAGAATGACGATGGAAGTTTTCAAATTAATTCATGGATCCAGGAGAATGGAAAATGGTACTGCTTTGATTCAAATGGCTATATGCTTACTGGTTGGGTAAATACTGTGGGAGGAAAATGGTATTATATGAATCCTGCAGGCGATGCAAGAACTGAGGATTACGTTGAAAAAGGTATGACTTATCATTTCGACCAAAATGGAGTATGCCAAAATCCAACTCAGACTACAGGGCAATCGCAAGAAGAATATAATAAAAATATAGATGCTATAAATAAAGGGGAATCAGCTAAGGCAGCACTGTACAATTGGAGAGAGTCACAGATGATCGATACTACACCCGGCGTCAACCTGGGGGATGAAAATGTCGTTAAAACAGTTGATTATTCTAGATAAGATTTCTATGAATAGAAAAACCGCCCGGTATTGGCGTACCGAACGGCTTTCACATAAATTTTCTCTTACCGGCGCTCCGGAAAGAAATGATATTTTGGCATCCATATTATATCATTTTTAAAACACGCTGGCAAGGGGCGTATTTTTTATACCCAAAAAACAGAAAGGAAATGATATTATGCCAGTTTACAAAGACGAAGAGCGAGGTACATACTATTGCAAATTTTACTATACTGATTATGCAGGAAAAAGACAGCAGAAGAAAAAAAGGGGCTTTAAGCTCCAGAGGGATGCAAAAGAATGGGAAAGATCGTTTTTATCTCAAAACAGCTCTAGTCTTTTAATGACATTTAAAGATTTCACTGAAATATATTTTGAAGATATGGAAAATCGTTTAAAACAATCCACAATTATTTGTAAACAAAATATTGTTATCAACAAATTAATGCCATTTTTCGGAGATATCCCTATGGATAAGATAACACCGCAGGTCATAAGAACTTGGCAAAATGAGGTATTATCTCACAAAGACGAAAAAGACAATCCCTTTAGTCCAATCTACCTACGTGCTATGGATAAACAGCTGAGGTGTATATTTAATTATGCAGTTACCTATTATGGTCTGAAAGCAAGCCCTTGCAAAAAAGCCGGATCTATCGGAAGCTCTGACAATGGAAAAGAAATGTCATTCTGGACAAAAGAAGAATTTGATAAATTTATAAACTCTGTTGACGATCCAGGATTAAACGAAGCGTTCACAGTCCTATATTACACAGGTATGCGAGTTGGGGAAATGCTTGCTCTTACATGGGCGGATATAGATCTTACAAATCGTATTATCAACATAACTAAAACATACCACCGCTTTGGATCAGACGATATAATAACCACTCCTAAAACACGGCGCAGCGTAAGAAAGGTTCCTATCCCTTTATTTTTGTGTGATAGCCTTCTTAGGTATAAGCTAAGGCACTATAATCCAGACGAAAAAGACAGGGCCTTTCAATATACCAAAGTAATTATGGGCAGGAAATTACGGGCATACTGCGCGCTGGCCGGAGTCAAGCGCATCCGAGTTCATGACTTAAGACATAGCCATGTGTCCCTTTTAATTAATCTGGATTTCAAGCCCCTACTAATTGCCGAACGAATTGGAGACTCTGTTGATATGGTAAACAATGTTTATGGCCACCTCTATCCGAACGAGCACACCGCTCTGGTGGATAAATTAGAAGAATTGAATAATAGTACCAAAATAGTACCAAAGCAAAAAAATAAGCCATCAAAACCCCTTATTTAAAGGCATTCTAGGCTTTTTGATATTTTCCAAACAGAACGGTGCTTACTAAAATCACCTCCTTGTGCCTGTCCAATATCATCTCTTGGGAATTATTGTAATATAATACGCCTTAACTTTTTTGCAGTTTCAGGCAATGGTTTGAAGAGTCAGCCCTGCACCGCTCAGAGCACATTGGGCGGTTCATTGTTCTTTGTGAAAGAGGTGAATTTATTTGTAATTTCGTTGCAGAACCATGGACTATTGCTTGATTTGCTGTCCTTGCTAAAAATAGTAGTATCATTCTAGTACCAAAGTGACGGCACTTTTACTTGCAAATAAAGCACTTATGTATTAGAATAGTATTAATGAAACAACCGCCCCAATACAAGGGGTTGGCCCATAAGAAGATAGAAAATTCCACCCCGCTTAACACGCCAATGTTTACAAGGGTGGTTTTTCTATGCCTGTTTCCAGGACTTTATAGAAAAACGCTACTTACAATTATAAAAAATAAAGGTAAGCAATGCTAAAATAAATGAACCAAAGGCCATAAGGTCTTTAAAGTCATATTTCATTCGCACCACCTCCTATCTATGTAGAGATAGAAGGCCAACGCCCTTGTAGTGACACGATTGTTCCATGCCACTATGGTAACATATCCCATTTCAATGTGCAATTGCTTTTCCTTTTCTATCCTGTATGACTTCGTCATCATGTGGTCACTATATGTAAAGCGATAGGAATTATGTTTGTATGAATCCGCAATATCCGTCACAGCCATGTTTCAATGCGTATATATGGAATTTTCCCACATCTTATAGCAGATCGAATCGGTGCTACTGTAGATATGGCAAGTAACGTATATGGACATTTATATCCTAACCGTCACATTGAAATTGCGAGAAATTACAGGAAATAGTATCATATTAGCATCATACGAAAATACAAAACCGGAAAATCCCAGTAATTAGATAGGATACCCGGTTTTTTGCATATAAACCTTAAATTTATATAAATTTTTTCACATAGTAATTGCCTTTTTGCTATAATATATAGTATAGTTATGTTGAGGAAGTATGTAAAAAATATTCACCATTTTAAAAAGAACAGGAAGTGATCCTATGAAGATAGAACGTATCAATGAAAATCAGATCCGTTGTACGCTTACCAGTTTTGATTTAAGCGTCCGAAACCTCAATTTAGGCGAACTTGCCTACGGCAGTGAAAAAGCCCGCAACCTGTTCCGCGAGATGATTCAAAAAGCCTCTAACGAAGTGGGATTTGAAGCTGAAGACATTCCTCTCATGGTAGAAGCAATTCCGTTATCCAACGAAAGCGTGATGTTAGTAATCACTAAGATCGATGATCCGGAAGAATTAGATACAAGGTTTGCAAAATTTTCACCAACAACAGATGAGGACTTAGATTCCATGTCGGCAGATCTGGCAAGCGAGCTTTTAGAAGGTGCTGAAGGCCTGTTAGATCTATTGGGAATTGACAAAAAAGATGAGCCGGAAGAAGAAAAACCAAAAGAGCAGTCAAACACTTCCTCAGTAAGAATCTACTGTTTTCAGAGTCTGGATCAAATTTCTGATGCTGCAAAGATCATCGGACAGGTTTATGATGGCAGGAATACTTTATATAAAAAACCAAATACCAGACAGTATTATCTGGTAATACGTAACACACCTGAGAAGTCTCTGGACTTTAGCCGGGTATGCAATCTTCTTGCAGAATACGGTTCCAAGATTCATCAGGATTACGCTTCCGAAGCGTACTACAAGGAACATTACGAGGTCCTGATTGAGGGGAATGCCCTTCAGTCACTTGCACAACTTTAATCCCGTTCCTTTGTTCATAGTACTTCATCACAAGCCAAAATGAGGTTCGGCCCGCTAGGGTCGAACCTCATTTTTAAATTTCTCCATCATCCAGAAAAAATGCGGAGATTAGCTCTAATGTCGCATCTGTCTCCCTGCAGGGAATTAAAATCCAGTCATGAATCATGCCTGCGCCTTTTTTATAGATCAACTCTGTTCCTTTTAAATGACCCGTTTTTTCTGCAAGCAGCTCACAATCCGGAGTCATAATATCCTCCGTTCCTGAAAATACCAGAATTTTACCCAGATGATCCCAGTCCCCATATAACGGAGAAACAAAAGGGTGGTCAGAAGCAAGCAGACCCCGATAACGAACTCCTGTTTCTTTTAATGCTCCTACAGGAAGGAGATAATCTGTCTTTTTGGCTATCTTAATCATAGGATTATCCAGTGTAATATCCAGCCAGGGTGAAATTACTGCGGTTTTAACCGGTGAAGGCAAGTTCTTAACATCCCGAAGCTCCTGTAAAAAGGAAAGAGCCAGGCCTCCTCCGGAAAAATCTCCCCAAAAAAAGAATTGATCTTCCGGACACTCCTTAACAAGGCGGCTGTAAACATGAAGCAGATATTGGTGCACTTCTAAAGCTGTATATTCCGGTGACAGCGGACAAAACGGAATGGTAACCTTCATTCGCTGGGAAATAGCAAAATATTCTGCGAGTTTTAGATAACGGTGGGATGGTTCCATGGAATATGCACCCCCAGGCAGCATTAAAATGTGCTTCGGACTGGTATAGCTGCCGTTGATGGTGACTCCTGCGAATCCATCTACACTCCACTCTTTCACACGAACTTTTTTTGTAAAATGATCCCGGTCAATGACATTACCACCTCGTGGAGGTGATAAAAGCTCAGCTTCCATCTTTTTTTCTGCATTACCAAATCCCGCTAAAAATTTTGTCATTTGTATCTTCAGGCTCACGATTGTCGTTCTCCTTCCGGTTAAAGCTTATGAGACCTTACAGGCTTTGTCTAATTTCCTTAATTCATGAATGATAAACTGACTGACCACCAATGCTGATATGATATCTGCCGCAGGCCCTGCATACAAGATTCCATCCAGGCCAAAGTGAAGCGGAAGAATTAAAATCAGCGGAATTAATAATAGAAGCTGGCGAAGCATGGACAAAACAGATGCTTTAAAGGGCTGTCCCGTTGACTGGAAATAGCTGGTGCTGACAACCTGAAAACCTGCTGCAAATATACCAAGCATGTAAATCCTTAAGCAGCGCTCAGCAAACATGTTAAACTGAGGATCCTCAGTGCCGAACAAACTTAATATGGCTCCCGGGAAGAGCTGGCAGATCAACCAGCCGCACACTGCCACACCGGTTGCTGATGTTGCCGCGACCAGAAATGTTTTTCTCACTCGCTTTGGTTGATTTGCACCTTTATTAAACCCAAAGATGGGCTGTGATCCAATTCCGATTCCAAGACAGATAGAAACTAAGATCATGCCGATCTTGTTGACAATTCCCATGGCACTAAGTGCAACATCTCCGCCAACAGCGGTCTGATTACCATAATACACCAGAGAATTATTCATGACAACCTGCAAAATGGTCGAAGCTATCTGTGTAATAAAGCTTGATATTCCAAGAGGAAGAGCAAGCCGGCATACTTCCATATCAACGTGCATGGTCTTTCTATTAAAACGCATATTTTTGCCTTTTTTCATAAAATATACGACTAAAACCACTGCTGAAATAATCTGGGAAGTGATGGTTGCTATCGCAGCTCCCGTAACGCCCCAGCCAAAAACAAAAATATAAATCGGGTCAAGTATGGTATTTAAAAATGCGCCTGCCAACATGGCATACATAGACAGAGACGGACTGCCGTCAGTCCTTGCCATATTACTTAGTACCACCGCAAGCATATTAAACGGAGTTCCCAATAACATTACAGAGGTATACTGTCTGGCATATACCATGGTATTCTCTGTAGCGCCAAAAAGCTTTAACATGGGATCCAGAAATGCAAAGCCTGCAACCACTACTACAGCACTTGCAGCCAGAGTAAGAACTGTAACGGTTCCCAGGGTTTTCTGTGCTTCTTCTTCCTTCTTTTCACCAAGTTTAATGGCTGAATAAGCACTACCTGCCGCTCCCAGGAGCGTTGATACTGCTAAAACAATCGTTACAATTGGAAACGCGATGGTAGTCGCCGCATTCCCCAGATAACCAATTCCCTGGCCGATAAATATCTGATCTACGATGTTATAGATTGAGTTTACCAGCATAGCAATAATTGCAGGGAGCGCAAACTGCATCAGCAGGTGTCCAATGGGTTTATAGCCAAGGGGATTTCCCCCCTGATTTATCTTGTTGTGTTCCATAATGTATATTATTCCTTTCCCTTTTGCTTCGTATTAAAACGATGTGCATTATCAGCCATGCGGATAAGCAACTGCTCTGCCTCTTTACGCTCTGTATCTGTAAGTCCTTCTAAAATTATTTCCGCCCATTCATCCACACACTCCTGGGTCTTCTCCACAACCGGTTTCGCCCGGTCAGTTAAATAAATCCTCCGTATCCGTTTGTCCCCTTCTTCCATTTCCGTCCGGACATATCCCTCTTCTTCCAGTTTTTTCACTGCCCGCGTAGCTGTTGCTTTGTCATAGTTTCCATTTAATGCCAGCTCATGAAAATTCATGCCCGGATGATTAAAAATCTGCAATAAAAAAAACTGTTGTCCACAGCCTATCTGAAAAGAGGATAATCGGTTTGCATAAAACATATTATTCAGCCTTTGGATGATCGAAATATATTTCCCGATTTCCCTGTGTTTATCCATTTGATTCACCTCCTGGTGTTCAAACACGTACAATCAAATAATAATTCAAAAAACAGCATATCACAAAATAGTTGCAATCGCAACTATTTTATTCTGCTATATAATAAAAAAAATGGCAAAAGGACCGGTCATAAAGACCGATCCTTTTCTACATAAGTTGTACCTGATTTTAATTTTTAAAAATCTGGCAGGTTCTGGCACAGGCAGCCTCTGTTGCTGCACACCCTCCAAGTGCTGTCTCTCTTAATTCAAATGGAATGGAGCGTCCAACCACCATCATGGTATCTACCATCTGGTCAAATGGTATCAGCTGTCTGATTCCGGCCAGGGCCATTTCAGCGCAGACCAACGCATTGGAAGCACCGATTACATTACGGCTCTGACATGGACATTCCACCAGTCCGGCTACCGGATCACAGACAAGTCCAAGTAAATTAACAAGCGCTGCTGAAGCGGCATCCATGCACTGCTGTGGTGTTCCACCCATGATCTCCGCCGCGGCCGCAGCTGCCATGGCAGAGGCTGCACCTACCTCAGCCTGACATCCAGCCTGAGCTCCCGCAACGGTTGCATTCCTCATAATTAAATAACCAATGGCACTTGCTGTAAAAAGGCCGTCTATAATCTGTTCATCATCAAGAGAAAACTCTTCCTCCAGTGCCAGCAAAAGACCGGGAAGGACACCTGAACTTCCGGCAGTCGGCGCTGCCACAATAAGACCCATGGAGGCATTCACCTCAAGAACCGCCAGCGAATAGGTAATTGCCTTGGAAAGCATGCTTCCGCATATGGATTTCCCCTGCCGTCTTCTGTCCCTTACCTTTTTTGCCTCTCCCCCGATGAGACCTCCAATGGAAGGAACTGGTTCATCTAATGGCTTATGACAGGCCTCTTTCATGATCCGGAATGCTTCCTTCATTCGTTTCGTTATATCTTCCGGAGTTGCCCCATATTCACTGATCTCACGCTGAAGCATGATATCGGAGATCCGGCAGCTGTTCTCTTCGCACAATTGCAGTAACTCTTGTCCTGAAATAAAATCCATAGCTCCTCCTAAATCTGAATCAGCATTACATCTTCAACTTTTTCATGTTCCCGCAGTTTTTCAAGCAGCTCCTGGGGAATCTCTTCATCTGATTCCACTACAGAATAGGCAGTAGCCCCTTTCTTTTCCCGGTACAGACGCATAAATGCGATGTTAACATTTCTTTCGCTTAAGCAGGTAGCGATATAGGCCACCATTCCCGGATAGTCCAAATGCCGGATTACCAGAGTGGAGTACTCTCCTGTAAAATCAACATCAACACCATTGATTTTAACAATCTTTACCTTACCGCCGCCGACAGACACTCCCCGTACAGACATAAGCGTTCCATCTGTGCCGGTCAAATGAATCTCAACGGTATTCGGATGAACTTCCGTTTCTTTTTCATTGGTGACAAAAGAATAAATAAGTCCCTGCTCTTCCGCCAGCTGAAAAGAATTCTTAATCCTTAAATCGTGAGTCTCAAATCCCAGCATTCCTCCCAACAGGGCGCGGTCTGTGCCGTGCCCCTTGTAAGTCCTGGCAAATGATCCGTATAATACGAATTCAACCTCTTTGACAGAGCCAGGAAATAATTTTTTCACCAGAAGTGCGATGGCTACGGCACCTGCCGTATGGGAGCTTGACGGTCCAACCATATTGGGACCGATCACATCAAATATACTGATTGACGGCATATCATTTGCTCCTTTCAAAGCATGCTAATTCTATTTCTCTTTTTTAATATATTTGCGGTAATATGATTCTACCAACGCACTGATTGCATTATCACCGGATACATTGCAGGCCGTTCCGAAGCTATCCTGTGCAATATACATTGCCTGTAAAAGACTGGCAATATCTCCCACTGCTGCAATACCCACAACAGGGAAAAATGGAGTAGCTGTAAAGATTGAACCACCAGGAGCTCCCGGTGACGCCACCAGAGCAACTCCCAGCACACAGATAAATGGAAACAGTGTAAGGAAACCGTGAGGCATTCCGTAGATCAGTAACGTTGCTGTCACACAGCAGGTGATGGTAATCATGGAACCCGCCATATGGATGTTGGCACATAACGGAACTACGAAGTTACGGATTTCCTCAGAAATTCCGTTGCTTTCCGCACATTTGATATTAACTGGAATGGTAGCAGCTGATGACTGAGTACCGATGGCCGTTAAATACCCTGGAATCTGATTCTTCATCATCGTGATCGGATTGCGTTTTGTTACGGTTCCTGCAAATGTAAATGCAATCACCAGGTAAAGAAGATGAAGGATTATAACAATAAGAAATACCTTCCAAAGTACGGACATAATTGCAAACGTAGTTCCCTGATAGGTCATTTTTGCAAAAGTTCCGCAGATATACACGGGAAGAAACGGAATAATGATACGGTTTAATACCATAGTTATAATTTCAGATAAGTCTTTAAACACATTGTAAAGCGTATCCCCTATTTCTTTTCCTCTCATCGTACTGATTGACACACCCAAAACGAATGCCAGTACAACCGCTGCCGTTGTTTCAAGCAGAGGAGTGATCGTCAGGGTGAAGTACCCTCCAATTGCCCTGTCACTGGCAGCGGCAACTCTGGCAATCACTTCTTCATTAACGAATGTTGGGAAAAAGCTGCTGGCTACAAAGTATGCAGCACTTCCTGCTATCACAGTAGATGCATAGGATATTGCTGCTGTAAACGCCAACAGTTTACCTGCTCCCTGAGATAAATCCGCAATTCCCATGGTTACAAAAGCCACAACCATCAGAGGAATGATGAACATTAAAAACTGCCTAAATAAATCTGATACTGTAATCAAAATGGAGATGATAAAGCTTGGAGAATACAGTCCCAACAGAATTCCGATGATGATTGCAATGATTAATCTGGGTACAAGTCCAAGTTTCTTTTTACTTTTTTCCATTTCAATACCTCCCTTTCATTAGTGAATAAAATATTTTTTACTTCTGTTCGTATTAATGTAATTTATTTTATCATAAAAATTTAATAAATGCAATATTTTTGTGTGATTCGGCAAAAAATAAAATACCCTGCATTGTTTTTTGTTCGTTTTCACAAACAATGCAGGGCATTTCTTTAACCTTTTTAATTTCTGAAATAAAATTAACTTATCTTTCTTTTTCTGGCATAGCTCCTGCATTCCTGATATGCATGTACACTGTGTTCCTGGAAATATCCAGATATTCCGCAACTTTAACTACTGCATCCTTTAAAGTAAAAACCCCCTGTTGACACAGTATATTAATAATTTCCTTATTTTTAAGGGAAGGCAGAATCTGATCATCCTCCATCACCTCGTTACGTACCTCTGAAACTTTACTGTAAATAAGTTCATCCAGATTATTGGCAAATGTTTCAGTCTTTACCTGGGCGCGGGATGAAATGTCTGGTATAAAGCCGGAAAGAATCTCTGAAAAATTTGTATTTAAATAAAAATTAATGCAAAGAAGGCCGATAATCCTGCTTTCTTCTCCCCTTACAACTATTGTGGTTGATTTTAAAGGCTCCCCCTTTTTATTCTTAGTAAAATAAGAGATATATCCCTTTTCCCCTTCTTTTTTAATCTGTTCCAGCATCTGAAGTGCCAGATCCGTGATAGGCATACCCTCTGCCCGCCCCGTGTGATGCCCATTAATGATTTTAATCACAGAATGCTCTGTATCTTCCAGACTGTGTAATACCATTTCATAACCGCTTCCCAGATAATCTGCCAACCCCTCTAATAAAACCTTATAGGAATCAAGTATAATTCGATCAATCAACGTCAAATGCACATTATAATCCTTCATTGAAATCCTCCTCTTTTTTAGCCATATGAGGAAATACCCATAATTTTTATAAAATTATAGCATGCAATAAAATATTTTTCAACAAAATCACCAGATTTCAGATAAAATAATGTAAAATATTACATTAATAAAGTCCGAACCACTGTGGTCCGGACTTATCCATGCAAATAGTTATTTACTTATATCATCTTTTGTTTCAAAAAGAAAAGAAGAGATACAAAATCGCCGACTTCCTTAAAGAAACGGTTTCTGTTAATGGGAAGTCCAGCGTGCATCAACTCACTTCCGTAATACTCTCCAGTATCGCCCTCAACGGTCACCTGATAAAGTATATCTTCACCAAGTCCGGTAAACTTTAATCTAAGCCACCCTGCATTGGCCGGATTTAAAGTCTGATAATAAGCAGCTATCGCCTGTGTCCGATCCTCAGATACTACCATCCATGCAGTATCATTTCCTTCAAACGGACTTTTCAGGCGGTAAAATGTTCCCTGGTGTAAAAGCTTCCGGTTATTCTTATAGATTTCGATCTGTTCTCTAACCAGCTGTACTTCTTCCTCAGTTAAGTGATTTAAATCAAGCTCATATCCAAAGGCTCCAAAGAAAGCTGCATTGCCTCTTGTCTTTAAAGGTGTGATCCGGTGGATCTGATGATTTGGAACCGCAGATATATGAGCGCCAATACTGGATACAGGATAAACCATGCTGGTTCCATACTGGATCTTCAGTCGGTCAATGGCATCTGTATTATCACTGCACCAAGCCTGAGGCGCATAATAAAGCATTCCCGGATCAAATCTGGCCCCTCCACTGGCACAGGACTCAAACAAAATCTCTGGAAAATTATGTATCAGGCGGCTGTAAAGATTATAAACACCAAGAATGTATTTATGCATCACCATTCCCTGCTCATTCTTAAGTGCGCCCCTTGAGAAGCATTCTGTAATATAACGGTTCATATCCCATTTGATGTAGGATATTTTTGCTCCCTCTATCACATTTTTTAACATCTGATAAACGGAATCCACAATTTCACTTCTGGAAAAATCCAGCACATGCTGCTGCCTGCTGGGTGTCTCATAACGCCCTGGAGCCGATATAATCCAGTCCGGATGTGCCTCATAGAACCTGCTGTTTTTATTGACCATCTCCGGTTCGATCCATAGGCCGAACTTAAGCCCCATGGCTTCTATCTTCTCTGACAGCCCGGATATGCCTCCCGGCAGTTTTTCTTTATTGACATACCAGTCCCCCAGACTGCGGTCATCGTCGCTGCGGTCACCAAACCAGCCGTCATCAAGCACGAACAGCTCCACACCTGTTTCCTTTGCTTTCCTTGCAATGGAAAGAATCTTCTCTTCATCAAAATCCATATAAGTGGCTTCCCAGTTATTTAAAAGCACAGGTCGCTCCCTGTCTCTCCAGTATCCTCTGGCCAGTCTGGTTCTGTAAAGGCGGTGATATATCTGACTCATGTGGGACAGTCCCTGATCCGTATATACCATGACAAGCTCCGGCGTCTGAAATGATTCCCCGGGTTTTAAAGGCCATTCAAAGGTATCTGGGTGGATTCCCATTAAAATCCTGGTTGTATCATGAGAGCAGACTTCTGCCTGTGCGAGAAAACTTCCGCTGTAGACCAGACTGAATCCGTAAGCAGTTCCGCTGCTTTCTGTTGTGGACTTTTCCGTCAATGCAACAAAAGGATTATGTTCCGCGCTACTGATGCCCCGCATGCTGTAGACTGACTGAATTCCTTGTTCCAGCGGACGCCGCTTTACATATCGTTCTCTGGACCACGCACCGGATAAATGAATCATATCAAAGTTTGATTCCGGTAAATCCACTGCTGCACTCATCGCATTTAACAGCACAATCTCTTCCGTTCCGTTGTGTGTAAAACGTGCATTTCTGGTCATTACCGGACACTCTTCATATAAGGTATAAGTAAGGATCAAATCTGCATCAATCAGATCATCATGAAGCCTGATTGTTAACGTGCACGCTTCCGAATCATCTTCCGTATAAGTAGATGGAAGCGGTTCAATAGAGGGCTTTCCTTTCAGTATGGCGTGATCCGCATAAATGAAATTTGTGGTCCTGCTGCCGTTCTCCTGTCTGATGCAGTACGCTCCATACCGATAATCTCCGGTTCCATAAGCCGGATACTCCTGCTTTGTATACTCCAGGCATAAGTTGACGGGATTGGGACAGCTGATTGCAGCATGGGGACGCTCGCCTGTTTCAAAAAGATACTCATAAGACTCCCGATCCCTAATCCGTTTCCCATAATACAAATTACCTAGCTGACCGTTTCCCATGATCTGAATAATATAACTGATGGACTGGTTATACAGATGAAACTCTTTTGCTTGCTGATGATAAATGATTGGCATAGTGTGAACTCCTTTATAATTTTCCTCCTGATGTTGCGATTCCTTCAATAAACTGTTTCTGGAAAATCAGGTATATGATAACCATTGGAATACAGGCAAGCAAAGAAGCTGCCATAAGTTCCGGGTAATTGGTCACAAACTGACCTTGCAGCTTTGCAAGCGCTGCAGAAAGAGGCATGGTATTTTGCTCTGTATTGACAACTAACGGCCACATCAGTTCCTTGAAAGCAAACAATGCACTAAATATTCCAAGAGCCACCATGGATGATTTCGTAAGCGGCGCCATCACATACAAAAATGCCTGACCGATGTTACAGCCGTCCAGTCTGGCTGCCTCCTCTAAAGATGCGGGAAGCCCCATATACGCCTGACGGAGTAAAAAGGTTCCAAAAGCTGTGACCAGCCCTGGAAAGAGGAGACCAAAGGAGGTGTTTAACAGGCCCAGCCTTCCCACCATCAAATACTGGGGAATAATAAATATCTGAGACGGCACCATCATCTGGAATAAGACCAGGGAAAACGCAAGGTTCTTTCCCTTGAAATGAAGTCTTCCAAAGGCATACCCTGCCATGGTTGCCGTGAGTACTGCACAGGCCACACGCTCTATAATTAGAACCAGTGTGTTCCAGTACAACCTTAAAAAGTTCATCTTACTCATTACCGATAAAAATGCATCCTTTCTCCATACAGTTGGAAAGATGATAAATGGATTCATCTGAGTTGCCTCAGACGTTGATTTAAAAGCCGTAAGTATCATCCATAAGAAAGGAACCAGCATAACAACAGAGCCGACTGCAAGTACAAAGTATTGAAGTGCTGACTTAAATTTTTTATTCTTATCCATCGTTCTCCTCCTTAGCTGTAATTAACCCACTTCTTCTGGCAAAGAAGCTGGATCACCGTAATGAGCAGAATAACCAGAAGTAGCAGCATGACAATGGCGGAACCATATCCTTTATTCCCTTCAACAAAGGAGTATTTATAGAAAAGATAAACCAGAGACTGGGTTTTTACCAGTGCAGGATTGGATTTCTCCATCATCATATAAATACTGTCAAATACCTGCATGGCTCCGATTACTCTGGTCACAGTCACAAAAAACATGGTGGGTGAAATCAGGGGAAGGGTGATGTAGAAAAACTGTTTCACACCTCCGGCTCCATCAATCTCCGCTGCTTCATAATAATCTCTTGGAATCTCCTGAAGGCCGGCAAAAAACAGAACCATGTTGTATCCGATAACCGACCAGATTCCCACGATAGCTACGGATATGTATGCAATTGCAGGATCTGAAATCCAGTTCACAGAGGAAAAACCAATCCGGTTTAACAGGTGGTTAATTAAACCGAATTCTGAATTATAAAGCCATCTCCAGACCATGGCTACCGCTGCAGGAGCTGCAACCATTGGCAGAAAATAAATGGTTCTCCAGATTGAGCGTCCTTTTACTTTTCCGTTTAGTATGACAGCAAGAACCAGCGCAATGGCTATGGAAAAGGGCACCTCTACCAGTGCATACTTAAAGGTATTCCAAAGAGCCTGCCAGACTGTACCGTCCGTCAGAAGCTTGTTGTAGTTTCCCAGTCCTATGAATACATTGCCCTTTCCAAAGGCCCCGGTTTTGAAAAAGCTTTGATAGATCGTCTGAAAGATTGGTATAATATTTAAAATAATGAGGCCTGCCATGGTAGGCAGCAGAAACAGCCAGCCCCACAAAAATTCACTTTTCTCCCGTCTTGATACCGTTTTTTCTCTGTTCATGCAGTCCCTCCGCAAATTCGTTAAAAGGGGAGGCATCCGTTATATCTGCCTCCCCGACCATACTTATTCTTCCGCCAGCATGGCATTCATTTCCTTATCAATATCCTTGCAGACATCCTCTACACTCTTTTTTCCAGTCCATGCATCAATCAGCTTTTCATGCATCATGTTGGTCCATGCAACCGTTGATTTGGAGTATGGACGAATGACAAGATCATCCATCATATCCAGATACGCCTGTAAGTTGAAGTTCGGATATGCCTTAATCCAGTTATCTGTCGTCCCCTGATAAGCAGATATTACAATACCAAGATCAGACTGCTTTTGCTGTGCTGCTTTGGTACCCATGTATTCAATCAGTTTCCAGGCCTCTTCTGGCATGGATGTATTGGCAGAGGCTGCCCAGCCAAGACCATTATAGATGGAAGCACTTCTTCCTGTAGTTTTGTCTTTTGGAAGAACTGCAATGTCACAGTTTGCTTTTACATAATCATTGTTACAAAGTTCGGAAAGCATCCAGGAACCCTGGGTAATCATTGCTACTTTACCAGCTTCAAATAAAGCCTCTTCCTTATTCTCCGCAATTACCTCATAAGGCGGTGCATATCCTTCTTTCATAAGATCCGTAAGGAATGTCAGTGCCTTTATGGTTCCCGTCTGAGTAAATCCGGAAGACTTTTTGTCATCGCTGATTACGTAGCCGCCCATATCATAGACGGGGTTGCACCAGCCAGCCTGATCATTGGTAGGGTTAATTGCAAAACCGTACTGGCTTCCGTCAGCTTTGGTAAGCTTTTTCGCCGCATCGGCGAAATCATCCCAAGTCCAGTCTTTGCTTGGATAGGAAATTCCTGCTGCGTCAAACATGGTCTTATTATACCAGAGAGCAATTGTATCAATGTCTTTTGGAACTGCATACTGTTTGGTTCCCTGCCAGTTGTAAATGTTCACAATTTCTTTGGGGAATTTATCCATCTCAAGGGTTTTACTGGCTTTGATCCGATCTGTTAAATCCAGCAGCATCTCATATTCTGAGTACCGTGCGATCTCATTGGAATGCATCCAGAATACATCCGGAAGAGAACCTCCCGTAGCACCTGCTTCCAGCATGGTCCAGTACTGATCCCATGGTGTTACCTGTATCTGTGTCTTAATTCCTGTCTCTTTTGTGAAATCAGCCATAATCTTAGTGAGACCCGGTTCCTGATTTTTATCCCAGATCGCTACAGTGAGTGTACCGGAAGAGCCCCCTTTTTCCTTTTCTGTCTCTGCGGCGCTTGATTCCTGCTTTGATTCCTGCTTGGTCTCCTGTGATCCTGCAGTGGTTGTCTGGCTGCTGCTTTGCTGACC
>JAQSYE010000318.1 GCA_029256305.1 Lacrimispora sp.
TTCAAATTCGCATACAGCGCCAAAGGGACGAACACGAGGTTGATCGCCCTCTGTGGTTGCCAGGTAAAATGTTCCGCATTCTTTTAAGTAATTGAGTATTTCGTTCATCGCTCTTGCTCCTTTCGTGTGACCATGATATAATTTGTTTACGAGATTATTATATCGAGTATGAGATTTTTGTAAACTACGATATTTTATGATACCTAGTATCAAGGAGGATACCTATATGGATAAAAAAGATTTATTTGGACTGTGTCCTTACGTTACCTCTCAGAAGATCCTTTCCGGCAAATGGTCCATATATCTTCTCTATTTATTAAAGGATGGACCGGTGCGTTTTAATGAGCTGAAGCGAATGATGCCGGAGGAGATTACTCATACAACTCTATCCAGACAGTTAAAATCCCTGGAAGAGGAGGGATTGATTGTCAGAAAAGAGTATTCCCAGATTCCGCCAAAGGTAGAATACTTTTTAAGTGAAATCGGCAATAAATTTGATAAAGTCCTTCTGGCACTGGGAGAATGGGGAGAGGAATATATTGAATTTATAAAAGAAAAGGCGTAAGAATTGCTTTACAATCACCCATAGCTATATGTATAATGTAAAAAATTATACTAACGGATATTTTAGGGAGAAGCAAAATGAGAGAACTGAAAGAAATTAGAAACGATTTAAATCAATGTGACCTTCAAATTCTGGAACTTTTAATGAATCGGCTTTCCTGCATCGAGGAGATCATAGAGTACAAGAAAGCATACGGCCTTCCTATTTTTCAGCCGGAGCAGGAAGAGGTTCAGCAGGAGACTCTTATCAGAGCTATTGGTAAACATGGTTATAAAGAGGAGCTCCTTGGAATTTTCCGTCAGATTGTGGAAGAAAGTAAAAGTGTGCAGAGTAAGAGTCTATTTCACTATAACATCGCCCTCATTGGTTTTATGGGAGCAGGCAAAAGTACAGTGTCCAAATATTTAAAAGACATGCTGTCAATGAACGAGGTGGAAGTAGACACAAAAATCGTGGAAGATCAGAAGATGCCTATAAAGGATATTTTTGCAAAGTACGGAGAAGAGTATTTTCGTAACTGTGAGAGCAACGCCATCATCAGTTTAAAGGACTGTCAGCAGACGATTATTTCCTGCGGCGGCGGTGCGGTAATCAGAGAAGAAAATGTGAAAAATCTAAAGAAAAACAGCAGAATCGTGCTTTTAACTGCCAGTCCCGAGACTATCCTGGAAAGAGTGAAGGATAGTGATGAGCGCCCCATCTTAAATGGAAATATGAATGTTGAGTATATTAAGGGACTGATGGAAAGACGGACCAGCCTCTACCAGAGCGCGGCTGATATTATAATAGAAACAGACGGAAAGGATATTGTAGATATCTGTGAGGAACTCATCCAGTCACTGATGAAACTGGAAGCAGCGTGGATGAATTTGTAACCTCTGTCATATAAGAAATAGCCAATATCATCAGTGGATTAATCACTTCAGAAGTAGGGGAAGTCTGCCTGGATATCAGACTGGAACTGGCTAAATAATGAATCACTGCATGTTGTGCACGTGTTTCTCACTTGAACCAATGAGATACACGTGTTTTTTTTGTGTCCAAAACCATCTACACAACTTCTACATATGCTCCTGTTATTCTTCTATCAGAAATTAAAAAAGGAGGATGCGTAATGGGAAATGCAATCAGAACGAAAAAATTGCGTATCGGCGGGATGACCTGTATCAGCTGCCAGAATAAAATTGAAAAAAAATTACGTAACACAGCTGGAATCGAAAAAGCGGAGGTGAGCTATAACGCCGGAACTGCTCTGGTCACGTTTGATACGGATATTATTTCCTATCAGAGCATAACGGGAATTATTGAAAATTTAGGGGGTATATTAATGATTATCGCTTCCCTGTATCTTTTTTTAGAACAATCCGGTCTGTTAAATGTTTTGGTGCCCAGCCAGCTGGCGGATAAGACAATGGGATACGGTATGCTCTTCTTAATCGGACTTATTACCTCCGTTCATTGTGTGGCAATGTGCGGCGGCATTAACCTTTCTCAGTGTATTCCAAAAAGCGGACAGGAAGAATTAAACCAGGGACGGCTTGCAGCTTTTCGGCCTGCTTTTCTTTATAACCTTGGGCGTGTTATTTCTTATACAGCCGTTGGTTTCCTGGCAGGAGGTCTGGGAGCAGCCGTGACCTTTTCTAATACCTTTCAGGGAGTATTAAAGCTGGCAGCAGGAATCTTTATGGTAATTATGGGCATCAACATGCTGGGAATCTTTCCATGGCTTCGAAGACTGAATCCCAGAATGCCAAAGTTTATTGCAGTAAGGATCCAGAAACAAAAAGCAAAAAGCAGCAGTCCGTTTTTTGTAGGCCTGTTAAATGGACTGATGCCCTGCGGACCACTGCAGGCCATGCAGATCTATGCTCTGTCAACCGGAAATCCGTTTTCCGGTGCACTTTCCATGTTCTTATTCAGTATTGGTACCGTACCCCTGATGTTTTTTCTTGGAGCTTTATCAACGGTTCTTTCGAAGAAATTTTCAAGCAGAGTCATGACTGCCGGTGCAGTTTTAGTGGTGGTACTGGGACTGTCCATGTTTACACAGGGAGTCAGTCTGGCAGGAATCAGTCCATCTGCGATCTTACCTGGGCTGGATGGTATCAGTGGAAATCAGCAGGAAAGTTCAGGTCAGATAAAAATAGAAGACGGTGTGCAGGTAATTAACAGTACCTTAAGTCCGGGACGGTATCCCAATATTAAGGTCCAGGCAGGAATTCCTGTAAAGTGGATTATAGATGCACCTGCAGGAAGTATAAATGGCTGTAATAACCGGATGATTATAAGGGAATACGGCATCGAATATTCCTTCCATACAGGAGAAAACGTGGTGGAATTTACGCCGGACAAAACCGGAAAAATCCCATATAGCTGCTGGATGGGTATGATACGTGGTTCTATTAATGTTACAAAAGAGGGAGAGACAGATGGCGGCCAGCAATCAGAAAGTCAGGGAGTATTAAAAGAATATGCACCTCAAAAGCCGGTTCCAGCCGGTTATACCATACCAGTTGATGATGTTGTGGTTGCTCAGGAATCCACGGATGAGAATGGAAAGCCCGTACAGAAAATCACTCTTGAACTCACCAGTCAGGGATTTAAGCCGGCGGTTGCGGTGGTAAAAGCCGGGGTGGATACGGAGTGGACATTTATTGATAACCGTCAGGATATGGACTATGGGACTAATCTTCTGATCCCTGATTTTACTACAGAACTTTACCTTGAAAAGGGAGAAAACACACTTTATTTTATACCAGATAAAAGCTTTGACTTCTCTACAGGGGACAATTCCTTTTATGGATATATAAAGGTGGTAGATGATTTGGAGAATGTAGATCTAGACGCAGTAAAGGATGAAGTGAGTAAATTTCAGACTATGATATGGCCTGAGGACACGTTTCAGGGGTCCGGAGGATCCTGCTGCGGATAATCATGCTATGAATAATCAGGTTCTGACAGGAATGGGAAAGGAGATTGATTTATGGGATTATTATACAGTCACTGGCACTGCATACTGCCGGCAGCGGCTCTGATCGCA
>JAQSYE010000005.1 GCA_029256305.1 Lacrimispora sp.
GCACATAGAAAAGATGGCGGAAGCATTTATAATCTGGATTTAACCAATCCTGAAAATGAATCCAGAAATCACATCGTCATGAAAGGGAACGGTCACTATTCTCCCATCTTCTGCCGCCACTGCGACCAGCCGGAATGTGTGATGTCCTGTATGAGCGGAGCTCTTGTAAAGGACGAAGAATCCGGTCACGTATATTACGACAAAGAAAAGTGCGGTTCCTGCTTCATGTGCGTAATGAACTGCCCTTATGGCGTGTTAAAAGCAGATACAACCACCAAAACCAGTGTGATCAAATGCGACTTCTGCTTTGACCACGACAGCGAACCAAGCTGCGTAAAAGCATGTCCGACCAAAGCAATCTATGTTAAGGAGGTGGAATGATGACTCATGTAATTATCGGCGCAGGAGCTGCCGGCATCTCGGCTGCAAAAACCATACGAAAACTGGAACCGAATGCGGATATCATCATGGTGTCAGTAGACGACCAGGTCCATTCCCGTTGCATGCTTCATAAGTACTTAAGTCATGAACGGGATGAAGCGGCTCTTTCTTTTGTCCCTGCAGATTTTTTTGAAGCACTTAAAATCACATGGTTAAAAAACAAAGAAGCGGTACATATTGACTCCAAGAAGCAGACTGTTACGTTAGATGATGGCACAGAGCTTAACTTTGATCGCCTTCTTATTGCAACAGGTGCACACAGCGTGATACCTCCCATTGTTAATTTAAGAGAAGCAAAGAATGTATTCGGTCTCCGTAATTTAAGCGATGCAAGACAAATCCGTAAATTTGCCCAGTCCGCTGACAAAATCCTTGTAATAGGTTCTGGACTTGTAGGTATGGACACTGCTTATGCATTTCTGGAACAGAAAAAGGATGTAACGGTTTTAGAGCTGGCTGACCGGATTCTTCCAAAGCAGCTGGATGAAAAAGCCGGAAAGGCCTATCAGAATTTATTTGAACAGCATGGCTGCAAATTCGTACTGGGCAGAAAAGTGGTTTTAACCACTATGCCGAAAAGCGATCAGATTGACTCCGTTATGCTTGATGACGGGACCATTTTAGAATGTGACATGATTGTTGTCGCAGCCGGAGTGCGCCCTGCAACAGACTGCACAGAAAACTGCGAAATTGCCATTGACCGTTTTATCAAGGTAAACGATTATATGCAAACATCCTGTCACAACATTTATGCTGCAGGAGACGTGAACGGAATTGCTGCCATCTGGCCCAATGCCATGAAGCAGGGATACACAGCTGCCTGCAATATGTGCGGAATTCCAACTTCTTATGAAGATTCTTATGGCATGAAAAATACCATGAATTTTTATGGCCTTACAACTCTCTCTTTGGGAGACGGAATCGCCAGAGAAGGAGATCAGATCCTGTTACAGGAGGACTCCGGATGCTATAAAAAGGCTACCTTGCGTGATGGACGTCTGCAAAGTATTATGATTCAGGGTCCCATTGATTACAGCGGTATCTATCAATATCTGATCAAGAATCAGGTATCTCTTGATACAGTTAAGACCGATGTCTTCCATCTGTCTTTTGCAGACTTTTACGGAACAGATTCCTGCGGACAGTATACTTATACAATGAATTAAAATTAATAAAGCAGTAGGGCAGCCGATTATTTACTCAGCTGATTCCCTGCTGCTTATTTATTTTACTAAATCAGGAAGACAATTTTTTACTGTCAGAGATCAATTCATCAATGGCATTTGCACAAATCTCTATCCTATAAAAAAAATCGCCTGTTCGGATATGGTTGATTTCTTTAAATTTGGGGGCCTGCCTGCGGAATTTTAGCAGAGACCTGATATCTGGACGATTTATAATTGCGATTTTTCTATAAACTTCTTGACATGTATATCACTCTGATATAAAATCCAACTATATCAGAGTGATATAAGGAGGAAAAAGATGAATATATTATTTGTAAATGCAAATCTGTATGGACATATTAATCCCACACTTGGACTGGTTAAAAAACTTACAGAGAGAGGACATAAAGTAGATTATTTTTGCTCAGTCGAATTTTCAGAACAGGTAAGAAAATCCGGTGCAAACTGGATTGACTTTGGAAGCGGCCTGAATCTGTTTTTAAAGAATTACCGTCCCACAGACCGACATCCGTTTTACCTGTTGATGGAATACATTCTTACATACGATGAAGTCATGCTGCCTCAGATCCTGGATATTATAAAAGAGCGCACATATGACATTATCTTCTGTGACTCAATCTTTGGTGGAGGGTGCTTTTTAAAACAACTCACGCGCACGCCAGTTATCTGTTCCCACTCTTCTTTTGCCATGAGCCACGCACCAGTGCCACCGCGTATGCTCATACCAGGGACTCATCCCCAGCTGGATCACTGCTTTCAGATATTGAATAGAATCTGTAACTGTTATAAAATAAAAGAACCTACACTGGAAGAAGTTTTCATAAGCAGGGGCGATTACAATATCGTATATACAACCAGGGAATTTAATGGGGATGACTCAGTAAAAGAACCCCAATATTTATTTGCCGGACCGTCAATGGAGCGGACGCAGGAAATAGAGTCTGTTGATTTATCGGGGATTGGAAGCAGAAAACTGCTGTATATATCACTTGGCAGTCTGAATACAGATTTCCTGGATTTTTATAAGATGTGCATCTGTGCGTTCTGTGATACCGACTATTATGTATGCATGTCCATTGGAACAAAGTGCGAAGTTGCCCAATTAGGAGAATTACCGCAAAACTTTCTGGTAAAAAATGTACTTCCCCAACTTGAGATTTTAAAAAAAGCCGACGCATTCATTACCCATGCAGGCTTTAACAGCGTGAATGAGGCATTATACTTTGGAGTCCCCATGCTTGCTTTACCCCAGGTCAATGATCAGCATATGACAGCCAAAAGACTTGTATCCATGAATCTGGGCTTATCAGATAACATAAAAGAAATATCGGCACAAAAATTAATAGATCAGATACAGAATCTCCTGTCAGATAAAACTATAATAGAAAACTGCCTTAAAATTTCTCAGGAAATGAAGTGCTGTGCAAATTGGGAACTTACAGTTGAAAAACTGGAGAACTATGCAATATAAATGAAAGAAGGTAATTCATAATGGCATTAAAAAACAAATCCTTATATGCGATATTAGGAATTCTAAATGTCTCACCAGGCACCGGCTATGACATTAAAAAATATTGTGATACCGTGCTCTTGGGTTTTTGGAACGAAAACTTTGGGCACATATACCCAACACTTAAAAAAATGCTCTCAGATGAACTAGTGGAGATTGACACAAGCGAAAACAATGAAAAAAAAATACTGTACCGGATCACTCCCAAGGGCCGGCTGGAATTAGAGTCCTGGCTTACGGAAGAAACGGAGTTACAGCCGATGCGCTCTGAGTTTATGCTGAAATTATTATTCTCAAGCGGCCAGCCAAAAGAACATATCATCAAAATGCTGGAAGACTATAAACAAATCCATGTGAAAAAACAGGAAAAATATCTGGCAATGCAGCATGATCTGGAACAGGGAATCGAGGAAATATCCAAAGAGCGCTCTCGTTTTTTAAAGGCTATGCTCCGCAGAGGAATTTTATCCTGTGAGGCCACCATTTGCTGGTGTAATGAGACCATGGACGCCGGACTATAACAGATTAGCTTGAAACCCTGAAAGGCCTGTGTTACTATCATCTATAAGATAAAATGGTGACTACTTCCAGAAAGGAATTAAATATGTTTAGAGTGCTGATCCCAAGAACTATTTCTCATACAGGCTCAGAGTATTTAAAGGAAAAAGGCTGCGAGCTTATATTGTCTGTTCCAGCATCTGCAGATGACCCGGTGTTTGAACAGTGTCATGCCATACTAACAGGTCCTACCAGGAAGTACCGGTACGATAAAGATCTGCTGAACCGATGTAAAAACCTGAAAGTAATCTCCAGCTTCAGTGCAGGCGTGGACTATATTGATACCGCCTATGCAGAAGAACTTGGTATCCAGGTGACGAACTCTGGAAATGCCAACTCCAATGCAGTGGCAGAACATACCATTTTTTTCATGCTCGCCTGTGCAAAAAACCATGGGATCATGTCAGATGCTGTGAAGAGAAGTGATTTTTCAATTCGAACCAATGTTTTTAACACAGAACTGTCCGGTCTTACTCTGGGACTGATTGGCTTTGGAAACATTGGAAAGCTGGTAGCAAAAAAAGCAGTTATGGGATTGGATATGAAGGTCATTGTTTATGATCACCATTTAACTTGCGACAATGCTCCTTTTGGTGTTATTCCGGTATCTTCTCCAGAAGAGGTTTATCGGAATGCGGATTTTATTTCCCTTCATGTTCCCTACTCTGAAAAAAACAGGGATATGATAGCAAAAAAGCAGCTGGATATGATGAAGCCATCCGCTGTTCTAATAAATGTCTCCAGAGGAGGATTAATTCGGGAAGAAGATTTAATTCAGGCCGTGAAAGATAAAAAGATAAAAGGGGCTGCTCTTGATGTGTTTGAAAAGGAGCCCCTACCTGCAGACAGCGGATTGCTTCAGTATAACAATATTGTTGTTTCTCCCCATTGCGCAGCCAACACGCGAGACGCTCTGGACCGTATGGAACTTTTTGCAGCTATGGACATCTGGAGAGTCTTAAACGGAGAAAGACCGGAATTTCCGGTCAATCATCCTTCTTTCCCATAAATACCACAATTGTTCTGGGAGGAACGGGAAAACTCTTTTCTTCCAGGACAGGTTCTTTTCCTTCTTCATACTTACCGTTCTCTTCCTGTATATCCGTATGAAACACCACATGCCACTGCTGCTTTTTCGGAAGGTTTGGGAGGTCGAACGTATGGGGTTCCCAATGCATGTTATAAGCCACATAAAAATGATTGTCTGCCGTCCCATCTGCTTTACTGGCATAATCCCCCCAATAAAGAATTCCAAGCTGGCGCCGGAAATTCTCATATTCCGGATACCACGGTTTCACCCCATGATATGAGACATCAGGAAATCCGCAGGCGAGATAATCCATATTCTTTGCTTCTTCTTTCCTGTGGAACACTGGATGTTCCTTTCGAAAGGCTATGACTGCTTTGACAAATTCATAGAGATCCCTGTTTGTCTTTAAGAGATTCCAGTTTAACCAGGAAATATCATTATCCTGACAATAAGCATTGTTATTGCCCGACTGGGTATTGCCAAACTCATCTCCTGCCATAAAAAGAGGTGTTCCCTGACTTAGCAATAACAGCAAATAAGCATTGCGAAGCTGTTTCTTCCTAAGCTCCACCACTTTTTTCTTTCTCGTAGCACCTTCTGTCCCGCAATTCCAGGAATAATTATAGGCATTGCCATCCTGATTGGATTCTCCATTGGCTTCATTATGCCTGGTATCGTAAGAAACCATATCCATCATGGTAAACCCATTGGTATTTGCCATATATTGAATCATGCCCCGGTCAGATGGATTATTTCTGGTCCGAAAGACCAGATTCTTCATCTGCTCCTCGTCCCCTTTGAGCACTCTTCTCATATCTGTCTGAAAGTTGTCATTATACTCCGCCAGATACTTATTAGCTCCTTTTAGATCGATATCTCCCCAAGTATCGGCCCAGAGCTTTAACCCTTTTAAATAGGGATCCCGTCCAATTAAGTCCAGGGGTGGAAATCCCACCAGATGAATCCCGTCTAAATGAAACTCTTCTGCCCAGAACCGAACTGCATCAAGAGCAAAACAAGGAGACTCCTTTCCAGTGAAATACAGCTCTGTAATCAGTTCCATTCCTTCTTTATGAAGAGCTCTCACCAGGCTTTTCAACTCCGAATCCGGTTCCTTCTCATTCCCTGACGCATAGGAAGCCTTCGGTGCAAAATAAGATCCGGACGTATATCCCCAATAATTTAATTTCCCCGTAGGTTTATCCACACCGTAAGGATTACCTTGCACAATTTCGGGAAGAATTACCTCTTGAAATTCATAAACCGGCATCAGTTCAACCGTTGTGATTCCCAGCTCTTTTAAATACGGGATTTTTTCCTCAATCGCCCGAAAGGTTCCTTTATTCCTGGTACCGGAAGAGGCATGCATGGTAAATCCCCGAACATGAATCCGGTAGATTACGGAATTCTCATATGGAAGCAGAGGACGCTTCTCCTCTCCCCAATCAAATAAGTCAAATGCAACCGGGCATTTTGATATGGAAGCTGCTCCTTCTAAATCTCCCCAGTTATCCTTACCCGCAAAAGCTCTCCCATATGGATCGGAGAACCGCTTCCCATGAGTCTCATAGCAATAGGAAATTCCAGTAAAGTCATCCCCCAGAATGGTCATAGAAAAAACCTCTCCCCTTTTTTCCTCTTCTGGAAAGAGAAACGTACAGACAGGCTCCTTTTCATTGTCACGAAAAAATAGAAGTCGTAATTCCTCTCCCTGTGCAGCAACGGAAAAATGTATCCCTTCCTCAGTCTTTGTCATTCCCATGGGATAATATCCTGTTTCTCTCTTGGCGATCCTGTAGTGTTTCATCCCTTTTCTCCTCTGTAACAGTCCTGTTACTGATTCTGAATCTGTTCCGCCAGATCATTTAAATACATCCAGCGTTCCATCTTCTCCTCTAAAATCCCCTCTTTTTCTGCCTTTTCTTCCATCAGCTGATTCAGTTTGCCATAGTCACTGGCTGCCTCCTCAATCTTTCCATTAAACGCCTCAATAGACTCTTCCAAAGCAGCAATGTCATCTTCAATCGTTTCCCATTCCCGCTGTTCTTTATAGGAAAAACGAAGCTTCCGATCTGGCTTCGGTTTTTCTTTTCCCTTCTTCTCTCCTGCGTCTTCCCTTTTGTCGGTTCCAGAGGTCTCACCAGGAAGTCCATCCGGATATTTCGCCGCAAAAGCCGCCTGATAATCCGTAAATCCTCCCTCATACTGAGTGACCTTTCCCTGTCCTTCAAAAGCAAAAATTCTACGCACAACCCGGTCCAGAAAATACCGGTCATGAGATACCGTTATGACAATGCCTGGAAAGCTGTCTAAATAATCCTCAAGGATGGTAAGTGTCTGGATATCCAGATCATTGGTCGGCTCATCAAGAAGCAGGACATTGGGAGCTTCCATCAGGATCCGCAGCAGATACAGTCTCCGTTTTTCTCCACCGGAAAGCTTTTCCACTGTCGTATACTGAACGCTGGAAGGAAATAAAAACCGCTCCAGCATCTGGGATGCGCTGACACTGCCATCTTTTGTTTTCACGTACTCGGCCGCACTTCGGATATAATCGATCACCTTTAGGCTGCCATCCATATCTTCACTTTCCTGTGAGAAATACCCCATCTTAACAGTCTGTCCCACCGTTAAGGTTCCCTCATCGGGCTGAAGCCATCCGGCAACAATTTTCATAAGTGTGGACTTACCGGACCCGTTTGGACCAATAATTCCTATACGATCGTTTTTTAAGAAGATATAGTTAAAATCTTTCATCAGGACCTTATCGCCAAACGCCTTTGTGATACCTTTTAACTCCACAGTCGTCCGCCCAAGACGACTCTCAATGGAATCCAATTCCACGTTTTTATCAAACTCCAGCGCCTTTTGGTCACGGAGCGTTTCAAACCGTTCAATATGGGCCTTCTGCTTGGTGGAGCGGGCTCTGGCGCCTCTTTGCATCCACTGCAGCTCGATACGGAGTATTGACTGGCGCTTCCGCTCAGTAGCCTGCTCCATATCCATCCGGTCTGCCTTCAACTTTAAATACCCCCCATAGTTCTCCTGATAGCTGTATAGCTTTCCCTTATCAAGCTCCGCTATCCGGTTCGTCACACTGTCTAAAAAATACCGATCATGGGTTACCATCAAAAGAGCACCTTTAAAACGGCGCAGATAATCCTCCAGCCAGTCCGCCATACTGCTGTCCAAATGGTTGGTCGGCTCGTCAAGAACCAGTAAGTCTGCAGTGGAAAGAAGAACACTCACAAGAGCAACTCTCTTTCTCTGACCGCCGGATAAGGTATCCACTTTGGTATCAAATTCCGTAAATCCAAGTCTGGACAGCATGTTCTTTGCCTGGCTTTCTAAATCCCACACATGCTCGTGACCTTCATTTTCCCGGATAATGCTTTCCAGAATGGTTTCTCCCTCCTCAAACCTGGGATTCTGAGACAGGAAGCGGGTATCTAAGTTTCTTCCCTTTGCCACACTTCCCTCGTCCGGTTCTTCAAGCCCTGCCACAATACGCAGCAGTGTGGACTTTCCAGTACCGTTAATACCGATCAGACCGATCTTCTCCCCTTCATTTATGCTGAAGCTGGTATCATTAAAAAGCAGCCGTTCCGTGTATGATTTTGTAAGATGCTCAATTGTTAATAAATTCATATTTTTGTTGTTCTCCTGTGTATTACTCTGTCTGATCAGTCACTAATTAATTACAAGCTCTACCGGACAGTGATCAGATCCTGTCACCTGAGTGTGAATGTCTGCACGTACCAGCCTGTCCTTCAGACTTTCTGATACACAGAAATAATCAATACGCCACCCTGCATTCTTCTCCCTAGCCCGGAACCGGTAGGACCACCAGGAATAAATCTCCTCCTGATCCGGGTAGAAATACCGATAGGTATCCACGAATCCGCTCTCTACAAGAACCGTAAACTTCCCTCTTTCTTCATCAGTAAATCCGGCATTTTTCCGGTTTGATTTCGGATTTTTCAAGTCAATTTCTTTGTGAGCTACATTTAAATCGCCGCAGAAAATAACAGGTTTCTTCTCCTCCAGTCCCTTTAAATAAGCCAGAAACGCATCCTCCCAGGTCATACGGTAGGGAAGCCGCGCCAATTCATTCTGGGAATTGGGAGTATAGCAGGTTACCACATAATAGTCGGAAAACTCAGCAGTAATGACCCGGCCCTCTTTATCGTGTTCTTCTATTCCCAGTCCATAAGCGACCGATAACGGCTCTTCTTTGGTGAACAGGGCCGTACCTGAATACCCTTTCTTTTGTGCGTAATTCCAATATTGATAATAGCCTGGAAGAGAGAGGTCAATCTGACCTTCCTGCAGCTTGCTTTCCTGAATACAAAACACATCTGCATCCATCTCACGAAAAAAATCCAGAAAGCCTTTTTCCACACAGGCACGAAGTCCATTCACATTCCATGAAATCATTTTTTTCATCGCAGTTACCTCCGTCAAAAAGATAGTGTTAGTATACCATTTTAAACAGCATTCGAAAAGGGCGAAAAAAAATCCGTTCTCTTTATCGAATTAATATTTGCAATTAAGCATGACTAATTATACCACTTTTGCAAACTCTTCGGAATCTGCATTTTTGATACCAAGACATAAAAGAGAGCTGTTGCTCAACTAACTTAATATTAGTTGAGCAACAACCCCTTAGTGTTGGTTTTACAGTCTGCTTAGTAATCTTTATCTTTCAGTATGATATCATGGGCTCCGCCTTCCCGAATACTCATGGGGGAAACAAGGGTGATCCTTGCTTTTTTCTGAAATTCCTCAATGGAAGCGGCCCCACAGCTGGACATTGTGGACTTTATCTTGCTGAGAGTGACGGATAAATTATCTTTGAGCGCACCTGCATAAGGAACATAACTGTCAACACCTTCTTCAAAATGAGTGTCTTTGTTGGCTGACATGCTGTATCGCTGCCAGTTCTTTGCTCGGTTTGACCCTTCTCCCCAATATTCCTTTACATATTCATTGCCTCTTTTCAGCTTCTTCCCCGGGCTTTCGTCAAATCTTGCAAAATATCTTCCCATCATTACAAAATCGGCCCCCATGGCCAGGGCTATTGCTATGTGATTGTCGTATACAATCCCTCCATCGGAACATAAGGGGATGTAGATACCTGTCTCCTCCTTATATCTGTCCCTGGCGGAAGCGACCTCCAGTATGGAAGTCGCCTGACCTCTTCCAATCCCCTTCTGCTCACGTGTAATACAAATAGACCCACCGCCGATGCCGACCTTTACAAAATCTGCCCCTGCATCCGCCAGATAACGGAAGCCTTCGGCATCCACCACATTGCCGGCACCGATATATGCCTTCGGGAAATTTGACTTTATATAGGTGATGGCATCATATTGCCAAGTGGAATAACCATCGGAAGAGTCCAGGCACAATATGTCAGCACCTGCTTCCAACAGTGCCGGGACCCGGTCCTGATAATCGTGAGTATTAATTCCGGCGCCTACAAGAAGGCTCTTCTTCTCATCAAGAAGCTCAAAAGGATTCTCCTTATGAGCATCGTAATCCTTACGGAACACCATATAGACCAGCTGCTGTTTTTCGTTGACGATAGGAAGACAATTTAATTTATTGGTCCAAATCAAGTCATTTGCTTCATTCAAAGAAATCCCATCCCGCCCTGTAATAAGCGCTTCAAAAGGAGTCATAATATCACAGACTTTTTTATCAAGGGAGTCCCTGCTTATTCTGTAATCTCTGCTTGTAATAATTCCGGTAAGAAAGCCGTCCGAACTTCCGTTAGAGGTGACAGCTATGGTCGTATGCCCGGTATCCTCCTTCAGCCTCAGTATATCATTCAACGTGTGTTCCGGCGAAAGGTACGAATCGCATACAACAAAGCCGGATTTAAATTTCTTGACTTTCCGTATCATTTCAGCCTGAGAATCAATTGTCTGAGCCCCATATATAAATGACAACCCTCCGCACCGGGCCAATGAAATGGCAAGTTTGTTGTCCGACACAGCCTGCATAATCGAAGATACAAACGGAATATTAAGCCTTACGTGTGCCTCCCCTGTTCTAAATCTTGTAATCGGAGTCGTAAGATCAATTTTATCAGGTATGCATTGGGGCGTGGATAAATTAGGAATCAGAAGATATTCGTTAAAGGTTCTGGAAATTTCATTATATATTTTAACCATTTAAGACCTCTTTTCCTTTTGCAGTTTAAAAGATGTTTTTCAATTCGCCGAAATTATTGATGATAAAGGTGGGGTTATGCGCTTTCAGTTCTTCAAAATTACCAAAATAGCTTTCAATGTAATTCCATATCACCATTGTATGGCAGCGCAAATTTTATCATAAGACACCCCCTGAAAAAATTTTGTTGTTAAAAGTTTCTTGCTACTTGCTTTTTATTTATTATTTTATCAACTGCTTTTATTGCGTAATAATTATACCATTTGCTTTTTGTGAAAAATATGAGTTTTCTCATATAAACCTGGAATTTAGAGAAGTTTTATAGTAAGATAAAATATAAAAACAGAATTGAAAGAGATTTGTCGATGAAAATAAAAAAGGCGGACGAAATGATCCCTTCCTATGTCACTAATATCTTTTCTTTTGATATTACTCCATATGCCAAATGGAAAGAATTTCGAAAAAATGAGTTAATATGCAGAGAAGGTGATGATTTATCTGATCTGGTATTTCTCATAAAGGGAAATGCTAAGCTTTTCCTGACTCATGAAAACGGAAAAGTTACCATCATTGATTTTTTTAAATCTCCCACCTTATTCGGGGAGATGGAATTCATGGGTGCGCAGAAATTTACCAATGGAGTCATTGCTTTGAATAAGTGCGTGTGTATCCTGCTACCCCTAAGGGAAATCAGCCATCTTTTAAGAGATGATACTAAATTCTTAAATTATCTATGCCTATTTTTATGCCGAAAGGCTTTGCGCAATACCTCAAATTATGCGACCAACCAGAATTATCCTCTGGTGAACCGTTTGGCTAATTTTATACTATTATCTGCAGATGGAGAAATCTATAATAGGAAACACACAGAGGTTGCGGAATACTTAGGTGTCAGTTACCGTCACCTGCTTCATGTGTTTGCGGTTTTATGTGAAGCGGATATTTTACAGCATATGGACAAAAAAAGTTACAGAATTAAGGATTTTTCTTCCCTTGCCACGATGGCTGTCAATGAGAACAGTTTATGACAAATGTCTGGTTCTTCGGAATCCGTATTTTGATATCAGGACAAAAAGAGAGCTGTTACTCAACTAACTTAATGTTAGTTGAGTAACAGCTCCTTACTTTCTTACCATTATGCCTGTTTATCCTGCCATTTTTTTCGTTCCACAAGTCTTCCCATAAAAAATGCAATGACTCCGACACCGATTCCCGTCTGGAGACAGAACAGCAGACTTTCTATTTCACCGGGAAGTTCTCCGCCTATAGCTGCTTCCATGACAGGCGTAAACCAGGGTTCATATTCCGTACCGCGGATCTGTGTAATCATCTGGCTTCCCGCATCATCAGAACCTCCAAACTCCGCTCCTTTTACTGCAAACAGGGGAATAATCGCAATCAGGCATACGAGTACCAGCAGCACTGCGATCGTCTGTTTCTTTTTCCTGCTCATATTATTTTACCTCCTTTGTAAATCCAATGGCTTTCAGCTCTGGAAGAGCATAAGTCTCAAGAGTCATAACAATGACTGTGGTGAGAATTCCCTCAATCACCGCAAGAGGCAGCTGGGTCGGCGCGAATACCCCCAGGAATTTAACAACAGAAGCGCCCACGCCTCCAACTTCAGAAGGATAAGCGAGTGCAAGCTGAAAGCTGGTAACACAGTATGTAAATAAGTCGCCCAAAGCTGCAGCCAGAAAAACAGATGCCATTTTATTAACTTTTAACATTTTGCAAAGCTTATATATTCCAAAGGACACGAAAGGACCCGCAATTGCCATGGAAAAGGTATTGGCTCCCAGTGTGGTAAGACCTCCGTGGGCAAGCAGCACTGCCTGAAAGATCAACACGATAACACCCAAAATACCGACTGCCGACGGTCCGAACAGAATCGCTCCCAGACCGGTTCCCGTCATATGAGAACAGCTTCCGGTAACCGACGGAATCTTTAATGAGGAAAGCACAAATACAAATGCTCCAGACATAGCAAGCACTGTAATCGCCTTCCTGTTCTCCTGAAGCGTCTTCTGAATGGAACAGAAGCCAGCTATGAGAAAGGGAACACAGACCGCTCCCCAGGCGATACAATACCCCACTGGTAAATAGCCCTCCATAATGTGCATGGCATAGGCACTGGGAACAAACCCAAATGTCAGTGCAAATGCAGCTGCAAGTTTCATGATACTTTTTTCTTTCTTATTCATTTTCATTCTCCTTCCAATAAAATAAGCACCTCACATCCGATGGTTCCCACACATCAGACAGGTGCCCTATGGGTAAATCTTTGTACAGCAAAAAGACTTCCCGGCACCGGTCATCGCTCGTAACCGGATACTCCAAACAAAAAGGCAGGTCTTCTGACTCATGCATCAATCACAGCTGCTCCCTCTTCCCGGTTTCCCAGTGACTTATGGAGCCCTGCTCTGCATATACAGCGGCGGGACCGTAAGGGACTTTCACCCTTTTCCCTATTATCCTGTGGAGAATTTCACAGGCACCTTTTAGATAATACGCTTGTATTGTAACTGCAATACCAATTTCTGTCAATATTGACGCAATGAATTTCTAAACTTCATAATGCCTGTTAAGCAGCTGTTTTAACTCTTGTGTATCTCTGAAATAAGGACTCTTTACCGGTAAAATCCGGCTTTTCACCAAGCTGTCATAAACCTCCATTAAAACTGGCTTCCTTAAGTTCCCCTGATTTAAGACATGATCCGATGCCAGAATATCCGTTACCGGACCATCGGCAATGATTGTTCCTCCGGCAAATACCACTGCCCGGTCTGCCCATTTATATGCGAAATCCACATCATGGGTGGAAATCAGAAGAGTTTTCCCCATTTTTGTCATTTCATTAAGAACTTGTGTGAGCATTTCAACATTAACCGGATCCAAAGACGCTGTCGGTTCATCAAATATAATCACCTCCGGCTCCATGGCAATGATGTCTGCAATACTGACCCGTTTCTTCTCTCCGCCGCTTAGATAATGGGGAGGGCGGTCCTGAAACATCATTAAATTCATGGATTTTAAAGCCATTTCCACCCGCTGTTTCACTTCCTCCTTGGAAAGCCTTAAATTCATTGGACCAAAGGATACTTCTGCAGAAACGGTAGACGCAATAATCTGGCTATCTGCATCCTGAAATACAATCCCAACTTCCTTTCGAAGCTCATTTAAGTCCTTTTTTTCAATTTTCTTTCCCTTATACCGGATTGTCCCTGTATCAGGCATTAAAACTCCGTTGAGGTTTAAAAAGCAGGTAGATTTCCCGGCTCCATTGGACCCAAGAACCGCTATCTTCTCCCCTTTTCTCACAGACAGAGACACATCATGAAGCGCTTTGTTTCCTATACCATAGGAATACGAAAGATTTTCTGCCTGTAATAGTATTTCTTCCATCATCTGTTCCTCCTCATTTTCACACCAGCCATAAAAGCAGAAGAACTGCGATATAACCTGCTGCCACCACTGCTTCTTTTGCCTTCACCGGCTTGTTCTCCTCCAGAAATACAAGCTCCCCCTGATAGCATCTTGCAATCATGGCATCATAATACGTTCCTGCCTTCTTTAACGAAACAATAAAGAGATTGGCTCCAATCCCTCCAAAAGACCTGCATGACGTAAGGAAATTGTGGTATCCCAGCCTGGACTCTGCCGCCTGCTTCATGCTGCTCTGGACATCCATCATAACAAAGATAAACCGGTATATCAGATTCATCAGTTCCGATATCAGCTTTGGAAGATGCAGTTTTCCTAGTAAATTAATTATCTCACTTGCCGGAGTGGAAAGTACAAGCATATACATGGCACTTACCGATGCCATGGCCTTTAAAACCAGATGTGCAGAAAGAGCTGCTCCTCCCTCCGACAGATAGAGATAAAATCCAGGCAGTGGCACATAGAAATGCCCTGCCGGCACAGGAGATATCCCAACCACAATCGCAGCCGTTCCAAGAATCAGAAAGGCAACTGGTATTTTTAAAAGATCCAGATACTTCTTAATGGAAAGCCCACCCAAAAGCACAGTCACAGCCCCCATAGACAGGAATACCGTAACCGATATCAAAACATCTCCGGTTCCAATGCAAAGTAATATTGCTGCGATAGCCACCGCTGCTTTCAGGCCTGGATTTATCCCCTTCATGCGCGACTCATAAGCGTAGGAATCTATAGTATAAATGATTTTCACCTCCTTTAAGGCGATTATACGCGATTAAGAAATCATCTGCAAGCAAAGGTTGCGGCCTTAATGATCACTAATTTCCAATTTTATGTAAATCTACCAGTTTTTGCGCGCTATTCAAGGAAAATCCATCATGTTATACTTGATTTCACAATAAGTTATGAAGGAGAACACGATGAAAAGAAGTACAAGAAAAGCAATCATGTGGACGATATCTGTTTTATTACTTTTTCTAATCAGCAACTACTGCACGAAAAATTCATTTGCAGCAAAGCCTGACAAAAGCACTTCCACCGCTCCCCAAAATCTAAATGCGGCCGATATTACCAGCAGCTCAGTTACCCTCACCTGGACCCCTCCTGCAAGCGGCCTCGGAGTGAGAGAATACCAGATTTACAAAAACAATACTTATCTTTGTTCAACCTCTTCCGTTACATATGCCGTTAGTGGATTAACGCCGGCAACAACTTACCAGTTCTATGTAAAAGCAAAAGATACCAAGAAAAATATGTCTCCCGCCAGCAATATCGTTTCCGTTACCACTGCGACGCCATCTGTGCCTCCCACAGAACCCCAGCCACAATCCGGCAGAGTCGTAGGCTATTATGCAGCCTGGGAAGCCTACAGCGGCATCTGTCCGGATCAGATCGATGCCAGCAAGCTGACTCATATTAATTACGCCTTTGCCAATATCGGTCCGGATTTAAAGATTACACTGGGATATCCTGATGTAGATGCCAATAATATCAGGCTTTTAAATTCATTAAAACTTAAAAATCCGAATTTAAAAACTTTGATTTCCGTTGGCGGCTGGAATTGGTCTG
Organism: Lacrimispora sp.; assembly: GCA_029256305.1. Classification (GTDB taxonomy): domain Bacteria; phylum Bacillota; class Clostridia; order Lachnospirales; family Lachnospiraceae; genus Lacrimispora. Next base: position 15,917 of record JAQSYE010000005.1, read on the forward strand.
GAAGATTTTCAGATGCAGCTCTGACCGATGCATCCAGGAATGCCTTTGCAGACAGCGTCGTGGATTTTATCACCAAATTTGGATTTGACGGAATCGATCTGGACTGGGAATATCCCGTAAGCGGAGGTCTGACGACCAACACCAGACGGCCGGAAGATAAACAAAACTTCACCCTGCTTCTTCAAAAAATACGGGAGAAGCTGGATGCACGAGGTGCTATGGACCAGAAACATTACCTTCTCACCATCGCTGGTGGAGCCGATGCTTCTTATGTAAAAAATGTAGAGCTGTCCAAACTGGCTCAATATCTGGATTATGCAAACATAATGACTTATGATTTACACGGAACCTGGGATCCCTATACGGATTTACTGGCGCCACTTTATAATAACAATGATTATTCTCCCCAATATAAAGCAAGTGTGGATTCTGCAGTCAATGCCTGGTTAAATGCTTCCTTCCCCGCTGAAAAGCTGGTTATGGGCATTCCATTCTATGGATACCTGTACTCTTCCGTGAATAATTCAAATAACGGTTTATACCAGACATACGGCGGTGCCAACTCCATCAGCTACAGGGACATCAAGACAAACTACTTAAACAAAACAGGCTATACAAGATATTTCCACTCTCAGTCAATGGTTCCGTGGTTATTTAACGGTACAATCTTCATCAGCTATGAAGATCCTCAGTCCATCGCTTATAAAACAGATTACATTAAATCAAAGAAGTTAGGTGGCGCTATGATATGGGAACTGGGTCAGGATTGCAATGAAGAGCTTCTAAATACATTGTATAACGGATTGAAATAACAAGATCTGGTGTCAGACTTCCTTCCCTAAACCCAAAAGGACGTATTGCGAAACTAACGTTTTCAGTTAGCTCGCAGCACGTCCTTTGACTTCACCTCATTCATACATTTACATTGCAAGTACCTGATTCCACTTTTCTTCCAGAACAGGAATCCCGTTTTTCAGATTATCCTTTCTTGCAATTGACTCCGGTTCTCCTGGATATAAAATCTCTCCATCTGGATCGACCGGCTCCGAAGATTTGATATCTGCTATGATATCATCTACTATCTGATCCGTAAGCTCCATTGAATTTGCCTTTGACGGATCAATTGCAATCATGATCTGTGATAAACCCACCTCATCCTCAAATCCGGCTATGGTGTGAACTGCATTCCCATCAGTCAATACAGTTGCAATTAAGTCAAGTGCTATGGAAATACCGCTTCCTTTCCAGTATCCCATAGGGAGAACTCTCCAGCTCTTTTCAATTTCACCGGCATCAGTGGTTAAATTACCCTTCGTGTCATATCCTCCAGGAACAGGCAGCGGTTGTCCCTTTAACTTATATTCTTCTATCTTTCCATAAGAAAATTGAGATACTGCGCAGTCAATTACCGCGTGCATGCCATTGCTTCTTGGAACAGCACAAACAAAGGGATTATTACCAATCTTCCGGTCTTTTCCTCCCCATGCCGGCATATTCGGACAGGTATTGGACCAGCAGATGCCGATGCACCCCTGATCAGCAGCCTGAAAGCCATAGCTACCGCCTCGCATCCAGTGATTATTATTACCCAGAGCCACAATACCAATCCCAAATTCCTTTGCCAGTTCACAGGCTCTGTCCATGGCCAACTTTGCATTAAGCGGACCAAATCCCCTTTGACCGTTCCAACGCTCAAAAGCTCCCATCTTTATCTCGCAGACCGCTTCAATATCCGGATTTATTTCCCCTTTTTCTAGATATTCCACTACTCTGGGAAAACGGTTCAGTCCATGGGAATATACACCAGCAAGGCTGTTTTGTGCAAAGATTACTGCCGCTGCTTCAGCTCTTTCTTCTTTAAAACCCTTTTTAATAAGCACTCTTTTAAATTCTTCCACCATTGTTTCATACGGAACTCTTATCATAATTCGATCTCCTTATCAGAAATAATCAACTGTAAACCTTCCCCTTGATTTGTCAGTCGTCTTTATTTCCCGACTTAAGCTCAGTGGATCCTGCTGCCAGATAGCCATGGCTCTTACCTTCTTCACTGTCTGTAATCCAGAATGCATATAGTGTAGAATGATTCATGATAAACCTGATTCTGATTTTATCCTGCTTCAAGCCATTTAAACTTTTTTTGTTCATCCAAGTAACCCTGTATTTTGTCTGATCCACCTTCACTGGATTGCACTCTTCTTTGGAGTATCCGGATATTACCTCACCTTCGGGATCAAGAATTTCAACCCTAAGTTCACCGGAAAGAGAATCTACATTAATGAATAAAAATTCTCCCTGATATTTCAAAACCTCTGTTGTCAGTGTCTGTCCGGTACCCGAGGCCCTCATACCTGCAAACCCATCGCGCCTCAAAGTCGCTACCCCTGCAGCTCCTCCTGAATATTTATGACTTCCAAAGTGAGGTGACTGGCCTGAAAATGCAGAGTAATAAAAGTAAAGTTTATCCTCGGATACCGTGCAGATCCCATTTGCAGGGTGCAGATATCCGTAATCCCAACTGCCTTCCTTTCTTGAGGAACTTAAAAAGTCATTGTAGGTGGACCGGTCAAAGTGAAACCCGTCTCTGCTAAAGGCAATCTTTAAATCATTAATTTTAGGCAGCCCGGTTTTCTCACATACAAAGTTAGGCGGTCCCATTAATACTGAGTAAATACCAAGCATGACACTTTCGTATGCCACTGCATCCAAATTATACAGCTGGGTATAGTATCCCAGTTCCGGATCAGGCTTATCATTAATATCAGTCCTTGCCCAAAAACTCAAATCATCCTTTGTCCACTGACTGCCTTTATAAAAATCATCCGTCTCATAATAGCTTCTTACTCTCACTCTACTGTCTAACTCGGAAAAGGTCCTCATACTGTAAACCCATTTTTTACGAAACGGATTATAAAAAAATGTAGTATTATCCCCAGAGTGACTGGTTGTACATACCTCTTTCCAGTTTATTCCGTCAGGAGATTTGTAAAGCACCGTTATTTCCCTGGGAGGCACAGAAGAAGGATCATCATGAGCATGTTTGGGTTTCAGGTGATAATATTTGTAATCTTCCTCAAAACACCGGTAAAATACAAGCATTTTATACCGTTCCTCTGCGCATGAAGTATATTCATCAAGCCATACGGCATCTCCATCTCTCATATAACCCGGTATATGCTTCAGAACCCGGTCGGAATGACCGGACTTAATCTGGCTTAGCCGTTTCCAGCTAAGGCCATCATCACTTTCCGCATATGAACTTCCATCAAACCAGCCGGAGTGATACCACATTTTATATTTTTGGTTTTGAGCATCATAAAACACCCCGCCGTTAAAAGGACATGCGCATGTACAATACCCGTCATTCAACTCCACACTTGTCTGAGGCCATAAAACAGGCTGAGAAAGAGCCTCGGGTTTTCCAAAGTCTCTGATGAGATCCGTCTTATAGATAAGAAAATCATCTACAAACAACTGCCTTCCTACTGATATATCAATATAGTCCGGCTTTTTTTCCAGATATGGAATACGAAGCGGTTTATCTAAAGTCTTCTCTTTGTAATGTGGCGGCCATTCATCCGGCAGCATTATATTATTATACAGTTGTTCCATGATACTCCTTATATTATGTTAATTTATTCTTCTGGTTTGTAATACAAATAGGTCAGGATAAACGCAACCGCAAACCCGATTCCACATGCAATAAAATAATTCATCAGCTGGCCGTTTAGGTACAGAAGGATTCCTGGTATAGCCGTAATTGACATTCCGGTTGCTGCAAGACCGGTAATAGATGCATATAATCCCGCAAATCCTCCGCCAATACATCCGCAGACAAAAGGAATCAGCCTTGGAAGATTTCCGCCAAATATCAGGGGTTCTGTAATTCCTAAAAATGCTGGTACCACAGATGATAAATAGAGTGATTTCTGCTTTTTATTCTTAGTTTTCAATGCTGCTGCAATGCCGGCCGCCCCCTGCGCAACAATTGCCCCACATACGAGAGCATTAAACGGATTAGCTCCTGTATTGGCAAGTAGCTCAATCTCAAGAGCTTTAAAGGTATGATGAAGCCCTGTAATTACCACTGCTTGCTGAAGAGCTCCGACAATAAAACCACCAATTCCAAAGGGAAGGTTCATCAGAAGAGAGATGGCCTCTACCAAACCTTTTTCAACCAGATGCATAACAGGACCTATCACAACCAGTCCGATTACCATACTGGACAACAGTGTGACAAACGGTGTGACAATTAGATCAAGAACATCCGGTATAACCTTACGAAGCCATTTCTCAATTTTGGCAGCAATCACTCCCAGAATCAATGCCGGCAATACCGATCCCTGATATCCGATAATTGGTATATTTAAGCCAGCCAGACCTAAATATATCGGCTCAATCTTCCCTGCAGCTACCTGGTTTGCATTTGGAAGCTGAGGAGCCACCAGCATAAGGCCAATTACGATGCCCAGAGCCGGCGAGGCACCCGAACGTTTCATAACGGAATAAGTCACAAGCGCTGGCAGGAACGCAAATGCAGTATCAATCAGAACCTGGGACAGCGCCATAAAGGTCGGATCCAGTTCCACGCCTAGATTGGTAATCAAGCTGCGAAGTCCCATGAAGAGTCCCGTTGCTACCAGGATTGGTATAATGGGAAGAAATACATCTCCCAACATGCGGGAAGCTTTTTGAAATACATTTAGATTTACTGCTACCGCCTCTGACTTTGACATCATGCTTGTGTTGTCCAGCTGTGTAATCTCAATGAATTCCCCGTATACTTTATTAACAAAACCAGTTCCAAGTACAATTTGATGCTGCCCGGAAGCAAGAAAGCTTCCTTTAACCCCATCAATACTTTCAATTTCCTTCTTATCAAACTTTGAACTGTCCTTTAAAATGAGTCTTAATCGTGTGGCACAATGCTCGGCATTTAAAATATTTTCCTTACCGCCGATATGAGCGAGAATCGCTTCGGCTGTTTGTCTCTCTTTACTCATGTTATCCTCCTTGTAATTTTTATGCAACAATGAACGCGCGTTCATAAAGATATATACAGAATACAACAGAACTCATACTCTGTCAATATACTCTATGAATTTTTATGTATTATGTCCTGTTTTCCGTTCTTTATTTGTGCATATCAAACAACTCTCTGGAGGTTGACTCCCGTATCACCAACCGGGGATTTAAATGGATTAATTCCTCTTCCTCATTCCCATTTATTGAGTTCAAGAGCATACTTACCGCATTTTTGGCAATCTCATCAATGGGAGACGCCACGGAAGATAGTGTAGGAATCATCTTTTTAGCGAGTAATGTATTATTATATCCACATACAATTACATCCCTTGGTACATGAATCCCATATTCGGACAGAGCTTTAATAATATCGCTGGCTGCAATATCGCTGTGTGCAAACCATGCTGTTATTTTCTTCGGATCATGTGTCTGAAAATACTGACTGATCGTTTCATAAACCTTTTGGTTTTCCACGGTCTCATGTTGATTGCATTCCAGTACAGTTTTTAACTTTTGGCCATTACGATCTAGCTCCGACCGAAAACCTTCCAGCTTATTATTACCTGTCTGGGACCTGACAGGTCCGATATAGCCAATATTTTTATGACCAAGCTCACAAAAGTGCTTTGCAACCTGAACAGCTCCTTCTTCCGAGCTTATAATAATATTCTTTTTTTGTGTCTGTTTGAATAAGCTCACCATGGGAATTTTGATTCCACTGTATAACATTTTATTAGGCGTCCCAATAGGTCTAACTATAATTCCATCTACCTTGCGCCGTTTAAATCCATTAATAATGCTGGCTTCCCTGGCTTTTTCCCTCTGAGCATCACCAATAATTACATTGTAACCATATAGTTCAGCCTCATGTAGAATGGAGGCTATCAATGAGGTATACAATGGATTGGATAAATCGGAAAATAATACACCGATTAAATTTGTTCTGTTTCCAGCAAGGCTTTGTGCCACCTGATTCGGTTCATATCCCAACTTTTTTACCCAATACATCACATTGCTCCGCGTTTCCATTGTTATAGACGGATGATTTGACAATACTCTTGAAACCGTAGCACGAGATACATGAGCAGCTTTTGCGACTTCCTCCATTGTGACCATAGTTTAGATCCTTTCACTTAGCTTCATTTAAACCACTTTTCTATTATCATACTATTTTTCTTCATTTATGAAAACATCTATCCGTAAAAAGTTTCAGCCAGGCAATTTTTCAATTGCCTGGCTGAAGTTTTACCATAAAACTGGGTATTTTATTTATTTTCCCCTATTTCTTCCTCTGTCAAAGTAAATACCTGTCTCTTACGAGCCATTTCATCACTTTCCAGATACTCGTCATAAGTAGTGATCTTATCAATCAGCTGTCCACTTACAATCTCCATAATGCGGTTAGCCGTTGTCTGAACAATCTGATGGTCACGGGAGGAGAAAAGAAGTGCTCCCTGGAACTTCACCAGTCCGTTGTTTAATGCCGTAATGGACTCCATATCAAGGTGATCCGTGGGCTCATCTAAAAGGAGCGCATTCGCTCCTGAAATCATCAGCTTTGAAAGCATACAGCGTACTTTCTCTCCACCGGATAATACCCGAACTTTCTTTACGCCGTCTTCACCGGCAAAAAGCATACGTCCAAGGAAACCGCGAACATAGGTTGCTTCTTTTTCAGGAGAATACTGGGTCAGCCAGTCCACGATGGTGTCATTATTATCAAACTCTGCTGTGTTATCCTTTGGAAAATAACACTGGGAGGTGGTAAGACCCCATTTATAATCGCCTTCATCCGGCTCCATTTCTCCGGAAAGAATCTTAAACAGAACGGTTTTCGCAAGCTCGTTAGGTCCTACAAAAGCTACCTTGTCCTCTCTGGTTATTGTAAAGGAGATATGATCAAGTATCTTTACACCATCAATGGTCTTGGTTAAATCATTCACGGTAAGAACCTCATTACCGATCTCACGGGCTGGGCGGAAATCGATGTAAGGGTATTTACGACTGGACGGTTTGATATCATCCAGTTCAATTTTCTCTAAAGCACGTTTTCTGGAAGTAGCCTGCTTGGATTTGGAAGCGTTGGCTGAGAAGCGCTGAATAAACTCTTGCAGCTCCTTCATCTTTTCTTCTTTCTTCCTGTTAGCTTCCTTCATCTGCTTTACCATAAGCTGACTAGATTCATACCAGAAGTCATAGTTTCCGGCATAAAGCTGAATCTTACTGTAGTCAATATCTGCAATATGAGTGCAGACTTTGTTTAAGAAGTAACGGTCATGGGAAACCACGATTACCGTATTTTCAAAATTAATTAAGAATTCTTCCAGCCATGCAATGGCATCGAGATCCAAATGGTTGGTCGGCTCATCTAAAAGAAGAATATCAGGATTGCCAAAGAGTGACTGTGAAAGAAGTACTTTCACTTTCTGCGCTCCGGTTAAATCCTTCATCAGTTTATAGTGTAAATCGGTCTCAATTCCAAGACCGTTTAATAAGTTTGCTGCATCGGACTCCGATTCCCATCCGTTCATGGCAGCGAATTCTCCTTCCAGATCTGCAGCCTTTATGCCGTCCTCATCCGTGAAGTCCTCCTTCGCATAGATGGCATCCTTTTCCTTCATAATCTCATATAATCTGACATTTCCCATAATAACGGTATCAAGAACCTGACACTCGTCATATTTAAAATGATCCTGTTTTAAGAAAGAAAGTCTTTGACCAGGAGTGATCACAATATCACCGCTGGTAGGCTCCAGTTCCCCGGAAAGAATTTTTAAGAACGTGGATTTTCCGGCACCATTGGCACCGATCAAGCCATAACAGTTGCCTTCCGTAAACTTAATATTTACATCTTCAAACAATGCTTTTTTTCCAAGTCTTAATGTTACGTTATGTGCACTAATCATCTTAATTCCCTTTCTGAAATCTGGTTTTATTCCATATCATAAGCTCTGCTTCTGGTTTCAGTATTAAAACGCCGAAACCATCAAAATAGGGGTCTTTTGGCCCCTTATCTGTCATCTCTCTTATTGTACATGAAAATCCCGAATTTGCAAGTCTTTTATCAAAAAAGCCCTGCCTATCCGGGATTTATTCCTGGTTTCTACTTCACCGCTTCCACCTTTAAGGGGAAATTGGATTCACTGCCTGCATCATAGGTAACAGTGACATAGGTAACTTTTACCAATGCACCGCTTCCATTGCTGTCATCTGTTGCATTTCCAAGTACACCTGTCTCCAGCCCTTCGCAGTTGTCTTTGATAAAGCCAATCTCTTTTCCCGAACCCGCATCAATGGTAAAGGTACTCATAGCCTGATCCTTCACCGTTCCGGTCAATTCTTTTACTTCCATCTTATCCTGGGCATCAAGCACCAGAATCACCTTTGCATTGGTCGTGTCGGATCCGGAAATCTCACCTTTATAGATGATGGAAACTTTCACATCCGGCTCCAGTGCATAGGACGTCTCTACCACAACATTATCCAAATGGAAAACAGCCTTCGTATCTCCATCTTCAACAGTCATGGATCCCATATTATCAGATACTTCCGTGACCTTGCCGGTTAATATCTTAAATTCTGCTGTACTTCCGGGCGCCTGGGTACTTGCTGCCGGAGCTGTCTCATTTGAAGTTTCTGTTTGCGTGACGGTACCAGCTGCACTCTGTGCCTGCTTTGCTGATCTCCCGCAAGCCGGTAATAAAACTGCCGCACAGACAGCTAATGCGATCATTAAGGTTCTTTTCATAAAGCATCCTCTTTTCTATGTTTGCCATTTCCATATATATCGCATTTAGTATATCATCCGTTTGTGAAAAGTTTTTATCTTTTTTCTTAATTTACTTTTATCTATTTAATCACGTGCCTTATTATTAAAATGACTATTGAAATTTATTCCTACAAAATATCTCCATACCTCCCAAGAAAGTTCTGAGTCCTCACATTGTTGGACGCAAACACTTCCTCCGGGGCACCTTCCTCAACAATCACACCCTCTGCCATAAAAATCACCCGGTCAGAGATATCTCTGGCAAATGCCATCTCGTGAGTGACAATTACCATGGCAATATGAAGATCGGCAAGGGATTTAATAACCTTTAGCACTTCACCAGTCAGCTCCGGATCCAGCGCAGAAGTCGGCTCATCAAAAAAGAGAATCTTAGGATTTAGGGCAAGCGCTCTTGCAATCGCCACCCTCTGGCACTGCCCGCCGGACAGCTGGCAGGGATAGGCATCTGTTTTATCTGAAAGCCCCATTTTCTGAAGAAGCTCCATGGCCTCTTTGACTGCATCCTCTTTGCTCCGCTTCTGGACGTGAATTGGTGCATCAATGATATTATTTAAAACGGTCATATGCGGAAATAAATTAAAATTCTGGAAAACCAGACCGTAATTTTTCTGGATCTCTTTCAGCTTTTCCTTATTAGCATAGACAGAAGCCCCGCCGCTTCCATTCCACGCCGCCTTTTCTCCCAGGTAAAACAACTCTCCTTTATCCATCTGTTCCAGCATAGTGGCACATCGAAGGAGGGTGGATTTTCCGGAACCGGAAGGCCCGATGACAGAAAGAATTTCTCCTTCTTTTACAGACAGAGAGATATCCCGAAGGACGTTCTGTTCGTTAAATGATTTTTCCACATGGTTCATTTGCAGTACGTGCATCTCGATTCCTCCTATTGGTAATAATTCATCCGTTTTTCTATGTATTCCATCAGCATCGCCACTACCAGATTAAATACATAGTAGAAAAGACCTGCCGCCACAAAGGGAATCAGGCTTGTCTGTGAGGAAGCCAGTGCCTTGGCTACGGCAAACATCTCCAGTACGCTGATGGTAAACGCAAGAGAGGTATCCTTAACCAGAGTTATTACCTCGTTGGTGACTGACGGAAGAATCCGTTTTACTACCTGGGGAAATATAATTCTAAAAAAGGTCTGATTCTTTGAGTATCCCAGAAGCTTTGCCGCCTCATACTGTCCCGCAGGCATGGACTGGATACCACTTCTGTAGATTTCTGCAAAATAAGCCGCATAGTTAATTACAAAACCAATAAAAGCAGCCCAAAGGCGGTAACCGTTCCCAACTTTCACTCCAAAAAGGTAATAGGGACCAAAATACACCACCATAAGCTGAAGCATCAGAGGGGTTCCTCTCATGACTGAAATATAGAATTTAACAATGGCCTCTATAACCCGGTTTTTTGACATCCTCCCAAAGGAGACCAAAAGTCCCAGAGGAAGAGAAAAGATGAGTGTCACCAGAAAGATCTGGATGCTGACCCACATTCCTCCTGCCAGTTGTGTAAGTATCTTTGTTAAAGCCATGATTACCCTCCGTCAGTATCAATTATTTTCCAATTATTGTTATATCCTTACCAAACCATTTTTCTGAAATAGTTTTTAAGGTTCCGTCTGCTGCCATTGCTTCCAGCTGCTTCTGCACCTGGTCTCTTAAAGCATCATTTCCCTTTTTAAAGCCAACTCCATACTCCTCTGCAGCAAGTGCTTCATCAAGAATCACAAAATCCGACTTTCTCTGCTGGATCTGATATGCAGCTACGATTTCATCCATTGCCACGCAGTTCACTGCTCCCATCTCCAGATCCATAAAAGCAGTATTGTAATCGGGTGTGGTCTGAAGTGTTTTAAATGTTTTGGATAGTGTATCATTCTCTTTTAATGCAGCTTCTGCAGATGAATCAGCCTGTACTTCCACTACCTTACCGGTAAGATCAGCAAGTGTCTTGATTCCGGAATCCTTCGCTACAACAAAGACCTGGCGGTTTGCCATATATGGTTTTGTCCAGGTATAACCGTCTTCTCTTCCATTAATGGTAAATCCATTCCAGATACAGTCAATGTTGCCGCTTTCCAGTTCCATATCTTTTGCATCCCAGGCAATTGGCTGGGCTACAAACTTTTTGCCAAGGCGGTCTGCCACCTCTTTTGCAAGATCTAAGTCAAATCCCGTATACTCGCCATTATCTCCTACAAAACCCATGGGAGGGAAATCCTGATCAAATCCTACGGTGAAAGTATCTTTATCAGAAGCTGCGGAAGTTGTCTCCTGGGCTTTCCCAGTCTCTGCGGACGAAGACTCTGCTTTTGTCGTCTCTGCCGCTGCAGGCGCTTCCTTTTTTCCTGCACAGCCGCTTAATAACGCTGCTGTTCCTAATATTGCTGCTGCCAAAATCACTGTTTTTTTCATAACACAAATCCTCCTCTTGATTTTCATGTGTTACCATGGTAGCACAGTAAAGTTTTTCTGTAAAGAAGAAATTTATGTATCATGATTATTAAAACCATATAAAAGAAAAGATTACAATCAGTATAACAAGGGCGATACCTCCACCAAGTAAGAAAGCAGGACTTATATTACTGTCGCTTCGTTCCATGACCATTTCCGGTTCCGCAAGCATCCCCCATGGACTCAGTACCAGAACTCCCTGCGGCATCTCTGAAGAATGTCCGCTGTTTAAGAGCTCTGAGAATTCTTTCCAGTCCCGTTCTATCAGTCTTCTGCCTTCTTTAAAGTCCTCTGCTGGTTCTTTCTTATCCCTTGTAAAAAAGGGTTCCGGCTCTCTTCTGGTTTCGGAAACTTCTTTCTTCTTTAGAAATTGCTGATAGGCGTAACGAATCCCTTTATTTGCTGTTTCATTCACATCTGCCTTAGTCTGGTAGAGATTCATCATGTAATAAAAGATTTTGTATACATCCTTTGCTTCAAAAACAGGTTTTCTTCCCCCTGCCCCCGAATATTTCAAGGCTGACTGACTCACCATCTCCTGAACCAATTCATCTGTCATCCGGTCACCCGCTTCTCTTAAATCCATGGCGATCCCTTTATCCACTCCCAGATATGATACAAAAATCTGTGATTTTATTGACATAAGAGCAGCTAGAAATCCCCAAAGTTCTTCACTTTTACCCGTCAGCCCTGCAGCCCTGAACAAATTTCCTTCACGGTTTATATATGACGCAAAACGCTGAGCAGCCTCTAAATCACTTATTTCATATACCCTTCCGGATTTTAGCGGAGAAATGGTTAGACGGGCCCCCTGGGTCTTTTCCGCTTTTCTCTTAAAAGAAGTCCCCTTATCCAGTATGACTAAAGAGGTTTCTTTCATCAGATTCTTTGCATACCCAGGGTTATTTTTAATCGTCCCCGAACCAGCCGGCTGGTAAATAATTCCCATACCGGTTTCATCATCCCCAGGGGAAACCGGAGTCCTGATTCCACCTTCACGGACCGCTCCAGTTGGCTTTCCTGCCAGATCCCTGGGTCCAAAAACCAGATTCAGTTCTGCCTCCGTATAATTTTTCCCCATAACGCTGCGACAGATCGCTGCCCGCAATGCATTGATGCTTATGGCAGATCCATAATTACTTAATAGAAGTTCCAGGTCCCCAAGTCGGGACATCAGCAGCTTTTGCATCAGCGCAGACAGTCCCTGATTCAGCTGTTGTGCTTCCCCACCTTCTTGTGATCCATGGGTAAGCACCAATAAGAGAAGCTCTTCATATATTCTTGCCAGCTGTCTTAATTCCTCCGAAAGAGGAAGGGTTTCCGATGAATTCCAGTCCGTAATCTCACGAAAGGCCTCTTTCCACTCTTCCTCATCCCAAACCTCAGGAGAATCACTTACAGAAGCAGTGTCTCTGACCGATCTGGACTTTTCCGTATTTTCAGATTCTACGACTTTTGCCTCTTCCTTCATAGCTTGAGTCTGAGCAGCAACCTGATTAAGCACAATTTCTCCTGCGATTAATTTTTCATTTGCTTTTAATACTTCAACATCCAGATTCAAGTCTGCTTTTTCACTCATCTTACCCTCAGCTATCCCCTCTGTTTTTAAATCTCCCGGGACAACAGGGTCTTGCACCCTGATTTCCATCTCTTATCCTTTTCTCATGTGTATCTGATTAATCTTGTTCATCCTGATAGACAATCTTTCCTTTACAGATCGTATATTTTACTTTTCCAAAAAGCTTCTTCCCTGTAAATGGAGAATTAGAAGATTTGGAAACATATTCACCTGCAGTCCATTCCTCTTTGGGATCGAAAATTACCAGATCAGCCATGCCGCCGATTTTCAGAACGCCACATTCCAGGCGATATAATTTTGCCGGATTGATGCTCATCTTTTCTAGTAGCTGCATCATGGTCAAATGTCCCTGCCGCACCAAAGTGGTCACTCCCAGCCCGAGTGCAGTCTCAAGTCCGATAATTCCGCTAGGCGCCTCCAAAAGAGGTTTGGCTTTCTCTTCCGTACTATGAGGTGCATGATCCGTGGCAATAATATCTATGCTTCCATTTTTAAGACCTTCTATCACGGCCATACGGTCTGCTTCTGTCCGGAGTGGCGGATTCATCTTTGCCAGACTCCCGTAGGTCAGAACAGCTTCTTCCGTCAGTGTGAAATGATGGGGAGTCACTTCTGCATAAACATCTGCCCCCAGCCCCTTTGCAAACTGAACCATACGAACCGATGCGGCAGAGCTGATATGCTGAATATCTACCGCAGCCTTTGTGTGGAGGGCCAGCATACAATCTCTTGCCACCAGGCTGTCCTCTGCCTCTGCCGGAGAACCATAAATGCCAAGGCGGTCGGATACTGCCCCATGATTAATCCCATTGTTTTCGATCAATGCAGGATCTTCCTCATGAAAGCTCAAGGGTAGATTTAAGCTGGCTGCCTTTTCCATGGCTCTTTTCACAAGCTCCGAATCCATCAGTGGAATTCCATCATCGGTAAAGCCTGCTGCTCCATGGGCTGCCAGTTCCTCCATATCCGTCAGTTCACGCCCCTTCAGCCCTTTGGATACAGCCGCAGCATGAAGAACATGGATTCCGGTCTTCTCTCCCTCTTTCTTTACATATTCCAATGTTTGTATATTGTCCACAGGTGGTTTTGTGTTAGCCATACACACAACCGTAGTAAATCCACCTTTGGCCGCCGCTCTTGCACCTGTCTGAATATCTTCTTTGTAAGTAAGACCAGGATCCCGGAAATGAACATGTACATCCACAAGTCCCGGCGCTGCAATCAGACCGGTGCCGTCAATCACCACATCATTCTTTGATGTTGCGGCCCCCAGCGGATTCTGTCCTGTTCCCATCCCGACTATGATCCCATCTTCTATGCAGATATCCATATCCTGCTCTGTCTGAGTTGCAGGATCTATTACATGAGCATTTTTAATCCATATCATCGTTTCTTTCTCCCTTTCTCTTCGATTGCCTGTTTATTCTTCTTTGCAGCAAAGCGAAAGAATCCCTGAGGCAGTTCAAAAACAAACACAATACCAAGCACAATGGCGACTGCCACTTTCACCGCCAGAAACCCGGTACGGGCCGCAAGCGCCGTGTCGTCGGTTACAATATAGTAAGCAGTCCAATATAGCAACGCACCCGGAACCAACGGAAAAATACCGGAAATCAAAAAGATTGTTACCGGGCACTGCTTTCTGACCGCACATATTCTGGAAAGAAAGATGACTGCAATGGTTGCAAACAGCGCAGCGGTCGGCTCAGAAAATCCCTGTACCAACATACTGTATACCAGCCAGCCGGTTCCTCCAATCAGACCGCAATAAGGGTAGTATATGGCAGGCACTCCAAACAGCAGGGCAAATGCAACCGTACCCAGAGCTGCGACCGCCATCTCACAGAAAGCCGTCATAAAAATCCACCTCCTGTAAACCGGTGAAGAAGTCCAAACACCAGCCCCACTCCCATTGCAATGCAGAAGAATACCAATAGGGCATCCATCATGCGCACAGAACCAGCGATATAGTCTCCGTCTGCAATGTCACGGATCGCATTGGTAAAGGCAACTCCAGGAATCAGAGGCATGATAGAGCCAATAATCATGTAGTTTAAATGGTCTCCCAATGAAAGCTTGTAAAAAATGGTACAAAGCGCCGTAACAAGGGCTCCTCCTCCGATATTACCCACCAGCTTGGAGAGATGGGGACTGGCAATAAAAATAACATACCAATATAGCAGCACTCCGGAACAAAATGCCGCCGCCGCATCTTTTATATTACCTCCGAACAGATAACAAAAACAGGCGCTTCCCACTCCCGATGCCAAAATCTGCATCTTCTTTGACTTCCCAGACATCTGCTGAATCTGATCCAGCCTTTCTATTACTGCACTGGGAGTAAAAGAACCTGCTTCAATCTCCCTGGAAAGCTGATTCACCGCAGCCACACGGTCTAAATGTGTGCCGCTCACCGGAATGTGCTGAACCTTGGCAAATATTTCTTCCCTTTTGTTCCCTGCCGTGGTAAAAATTCCGTTGCTTAATACAAAAGAACTGCAGGATTCAATTCCATAATGACGGCAGATCCGGTCCATGGTTTCTTCCACCCGAAAAATCTCAGCACCATTCTCCAGAAGAATATGACCGGCCAGCATGGCCGCATCTAAAACCTCTCGTTCTTCCTCTTTCCGCTCATTCATGAATTAGAGGCTCCTGTCCAAGATCAAATGATTCTCCGTCTCTTTCAATCATAACAATCCGTTCCCGGTAAGGAACGGAAACTTCCATCGATTTCAACCGTCCAATTACGGAATAATCCCCCCAGCAATGCATGGGAAATGCGTGCAATACTTCGGCCTTCCTCATAAATTCATCAAAACCAAGATAGAAGTTCTCCTCCTGTCTTGGGTCCAGAGGCAGAAGCGCTGCATCAATTTTCACTCCTATCAGCTTGTCCACTTCCAATGAATACTTCTTAGCCATATTTCGGTTCCATTCCTCCGGCTCGCCTTCCCATCTCCAGTTGTTTAAATCTCCTGCATGATAAATGACTGCCCCACCCACTTTTACCAGAAAAGCAACGCCCTCATCTGTGGAGATGAACGTAGTAATCTCCAACCCCAAATTACCGTCTGTGCTGTATGAAAGCGTGATCGTTTCACCAGGTTTTACAACTGTAGTGCAACTCCTTCGCTCCTCACTGATCTTCTTTTTGGAGATATCGTCAGATAGAACGTAATGAATTTCTCTTAGTCCGGCTCCCAAATCAAAAATTTTATCTGAAAAATGATCTCCGTGGCGATGACTGGCAAAGATGAAAAGCGGTTTATTGGCATCCAGCTCCGGAAGCGGACCCTGGGTATAATCAAAAAGCAGAGTGGCAGAAGTTAGATCCACCAGGAATGCACTGTGATGAATGTAAGTAATTTTCATAAAAAGCGGCCTCCTTTTAATGACTGTTTGGAAAAATTATATCACATACTGATCCATTCTGCATAGCATATGCGCGCAAAAAAGGCGGAGACATCTGTCCCCGCCCGCTGAAATTTTCATTCCATCTAAGCTGTTATTTCTATATAATTAGTTAGCAGCCTTTGTAGTCTCTGTAGCTTCAGAAGATACTTCTTCGCTAGAAGCTTCTACAGAAGACTCTTTTACAGATGCTTCTTCTGTTGTTGTTTCTTCTACAGATTCAGAAGATTTCTCAGTTGTAGCTGCTTCTGTTGTAGCTGCTTCTGTTGTAACTGCTTCTGTTGTAACTGCCTCTGTTGCTGCTGTTGTTTCAGCAGTCTTTGTGCTTCCACATGCAGAAATTGCTGCCATTGTTAATACTGCTACGCCTGTAAGTACAAGTTTCTTTGTTGTTAATTTCATAATTCTCCTCCTTGCGGCTACCTATGTATTCATTAATGAATATGTATGCCGCGGCTTTTATTATTGATTTCTTAAGCCGAGACAAAGTTTAACACCTTAAGAAAATAAAGTCAATGAATTCATTATGATTTTTTTCTTAATTAAAAAGAGGGAAATTCTTAATTAAATTTACAAATAGTGATGATATGTCTGATAATAAATTATGAATTTATGCTCTTGAGTTTTTTTATTCTATTTATTTAAGTTTTGTCAATTCATAAAATAGTCTATTTTTTGGCGACTATTTTTCTTTATTTTTGTATTTTTTACCATATTTATTTCATTTTTTTGCGCTGAAGGTGACACCCATACCTTCTGTATCTATATACAATAGAATATATTGGTAGTAATCCTGTTCAAATAACAACATCTCTCGTACGCCTGTTCCTACCAGGCTGTTTAGGTACTTTTCTGCCACTTTCGGTGAAGTCATTCCATCATATTTACCCATTACAAAATATACAGGAATTTATTATTAACTTCCTCCTTATTCCATAATTTCCAATGCTGTACCCTTCCTGGTTATGAGTTTTTCTTTTTTATACAGCCCCCAACGACACAGGCAACCAGACCAATTCCAGCAATAATAATTCCAATCACGTAGTTTAACACATTATTGGACACTCCGGGGTCATGTAAGATATATCCTATAAACTCATTGCTTCCGCTCGCAGATATTCCAATGAGAATCATACAAAGTCCTGTTTTATTTACTGCGTTACATTTTAAATATCTTATGATTAAAAACAAAAGCCATATTAGTGCGGCATAACCTGTAGTGATTAGGAAGCTAATCCTCCAATATCCTGCTATATCTGCATAGATACCACATACGAAGATTACTGCATAAAGTAACACCGTATCTATAATCATGCATAACAGACCTTTATTACGCGTTGCCCAACGATCCGAATCCCATAGATGCAAAATAATTGGCAGACAGACAATTACAATTCCAAACACACTAGACGTGGACGCACACCAGAACCAATCGCCCTTTGTATATATACAACAAGTTAACAATAATAAAATCAGGCTTATGGTAAACGAAAGAACCGTTTTAGCAAACCGATATCTTGTTGTTATGAAAGGTATTACTGCAAAAGAAGATACGACCATTAAAGAAGTTAATACAATAAAAAACCAATCTAACACATGACCAATTGCCAGATTCAATATTAAACAAACAATAAGAGGAATCATTAGAATGCCTGCTGCCAATATTCCTATGGTAAAGGAATATCTACGTTCCTGCTTTACATAATTCTTCAAAATAGTCTGACTATCTTTTATAAGCATGTCATCATAGGCAGTGTTTTTCAGCAGTTTATCTACCCTATTACATGTCTCACATTCCTGCAGATGTTCACTTACTATCTGCTTCGTCATTTCGCTACAGGCACCATCTTGATATAATGGTAATAAATCTTTTATGACATCACAATCATATTTCATACAGTTTCCATCCTCTCTTGAATTTTCAAACGGCTTCAATGATAAGAACTATTAAGAGCTTTATAAAAAGTTTTCTGCGTCAGTTCTTCTGCCAGATGTGATTGATGTGTCAGAACTAATAGATAATTGTACACTTTCATGTAGTAGACTTTAAATAACTTTTCAAATTCCATAAAAGTATCATCTCCCCCTTTCTTCTTTAGTTAGACGGAATACTTTCGATTTTGATACAAAAAAATTTTAGAATATATCTTTCAATAAATTATCATTCTAATTATACTAACTTAGAGAATCCGTGTACAATAGGTTCTTTCCGAATTTAATTGTTATTGCTGTATAAAAGTAATATAATTAAGCTAATCGCTTATTGATCATGTTGAACAGGAGGAATCAAATATGTTAAAAAATCTCGTTTCCAAGTGCCGTACATACCGCCGCTTCTATCAGGAGGCAACTATTTCTGAGGAGGAGCTGCTGGAACTCATCGATCTTGCCAGGCTTACTGCCTCAACGGCCAATTCTCAGGCTCTGAAATTCAGGATCAGTCATACACCGGAGGAAAATGCACTGATTTTTGATACCTTAGGCTGGGCCGGAGCACTTCCAGACTGGAACGGTCCTGAAGAAGGCGAACAACCCTCTGCCTACATCGTGATTCTCTGTGATTTGTCACTTGGCAAGAACAAGCTGATTGATGACGGTATTGCCGCTCAGACCATTATGCTTGGAGCGGCAGAAAAAGGCTACGGAGGCTGCATGCTTGGAAATGTGCGGAGAAGCCAGCTGGCCGAGTCGCTCGGTATTGATACTTCTCTTTATTCTGTCGATCTTGTACTGGCTCTTGGAAAGCCAAAGGAAGAGGTGGTCATCGTACCGGTAAAGGATGATGGAAAGGTCAGCTATTACAGAGACGAAAATCAGATTCACTATGTTCCCAAAAGAGCGTTAGAGGATATTATACTCTAATTTATTAAGTCAAAAAACAGCCGCTCCGGAAAATTCCGGCACGGCTGTTTTAAAATTTTTGTCCGCATTTTGGACAGTATTCAAAATCCTCTGTTGTTTCATATCCGCAGTGGGAGCATTGCCGCTTATTCCACTCTGCACTTCTTTGTCCGGATTGAACCAGCGTCAAATCCTGTTCTTCAATTTCAACCGACTCTCTTCGGCTTAACTTCTTTCCCTTTTCTCCATCCAGCTCATAAACGGTATTGCAACAAGACATCTGTACATAATAATGCCTGTTCCATTTAATAATTGGGATAAAAAAAACACTGAAATAGCTGTAGGTCATAAAGACCTGATATCTGCCATAGCCTCCGCACATGGAACAGATTACTGTCTTGGTGTAATCTAACAGCTTTTTTCCCTGACTCATTCCGCATATGAAAAACATCACATTCCTCCTAATGAAGTCAACCGCATTAAATAATTAGCGTTGCTTTTGATTAAGAGTATATCATAAAAAGGCCAGATATCCTAGCCCGGCATAGATGAAGGGCATTGCTCCATAGCTGATTTACCTGCTATGCTGCAACGCCCCCGCTACCATCATCAACTATCTTTCCGTACTTGATTCTGAATGACCATAAAAGGTAAGCAGATATAATCCGCAGATTCCTACCACAGCATACACAATCCTTGTCAGCCAGGTCATGCTGCCGAAAATAAATGATACCAGATTGAAATTGAAGAACCCTACCAGCCCCCAGTTTACTGCACCGATGATGGCGATTGTCAGAGCTGTGTAATTTAATGCTTTATTTCCCATGGCACTACCTCCTTTTCCCTTATATTATGGAGTAGTTTTCTGGTTCTTATACATTATTTTCCCAAACTAGTGATTCTAGATCTAATTTCATCCTCTCTGTCTTTAAAAAGAAGGCTTTTATTATATTGATAATAGCGTTCACACTCATACTCTTTTAAAAATTTTATGCTGTAAAAACCGGTATTTAACTCCGTAGTAAACAGTACCATTTCCTGACCAACAGCAAATGAAGCTTCTAGAAAATCAAATGCATGTTCAAGCGCTTTTCCACTCTCTGCAAAGATCCTATCATATCGGTTTGTTTCTTCCTGAAACAACTTCCTTATCTGATCCCAATCCTCTTTTAAATTATTATTTTCCGATTTCTTTACGGTTTCTTCCAAATTAAGCAACAGTGCCTCCACATCACGGTATAAAAAATCCTCCCGCCTGTTAAGAAGTCCAGCTTCCCGCTTTTGTTTTATCAATTGACTCCATTGGCTTCTTACGTTTAACAACCGCTCTGCCATGGAAGCGTTTGAGTTTACAACCGTTTCAGGATCAACCTTTTTCAGCTCTTCCATTAATAGACCTGTGCGATCCCCCTGATCAACAACGTTCTTAAAATGCTGCCCCAGCCTGGATAAGAGAAGTCCCATTACATTCAGCTTCTCATCAAAGGGAGCACGGCTTAATTTGCTGCACAGACTCTCACGGATTGTACCAGCGAGGATCTCGTCAATCTGATAATCATCCCGGTATTTGTAGTACAGCTCCAAATAATTTGCAAAATCCTTGGCAATCTTTGGAAACTGAATGTATTCCCCCACTACATCACGGTCTGGCTTCTTCCCCAGACGTTCGTAAATCTTTATAAAGCTGGATAAATCCTCCCAGCCTCTTGGGGTAGCAAAGAGTTTTCCATCTACTGTAGTTTCAATTCGGCAGAAATTATCTGTTCTTGCGTTAAGATAGGAAATAACTGCCGGATGAACCTCATGCTCATAGGCATAAGCCTTCCAAACCTCATAATCCGGCTCCACATGAATCAGCTTGATCCGATCTAAGGTAACCACATCAAAATCCCGGACTGATTTATTGTACTCCGGAGGATTTCCGGCAGTTACAATAATCCAGCCTTCCGGTATGCGATGATTTCCAAACATTTTATATTGAAGAAACTGAAGCATGGTGGGCGCCAGTGTTTCCGAAACGCAGTTGATCTCATCGATAAACAGAATTCCTTCTGACAATCCTGTGCTTTCTATCTTATTATAAACAGAGGCCACGATTTCACTCATGGTATATTCCGTTACGCGATACTGTTTTCCGCCAAATTCCTTGTCTGTAATAAAAGGAAGTCCCACCGCACTCTGTCTCGTATGATGGGTGATGGTATAAGCCACCAATCCGATCTGACACTCTCTTGCTATCTGTTCCATAATCTGTGTTTTTCCCACTCCAGGGGGGCCTATTAGGAAAACCGGTCTCTGTCGCATAGCAGGAATTTCGTAGGTGCCGTAGTCATCTTTTAGCAGATACGCTTCTATGGTATTTTTAATTTCTTCTTTTGCCCGTTTTATATTCATGGTTTTTTTATTGTTCTCCTGTTATTTTACTTCTAAATCTTCCCAGGTCAATATCACCTTCATTGCCCAGCCTGGCACTGATATGTCCTCATACTGATTTTCCATAAACACAAATGCAGTTTCATAGGGAGGCATTTTCAGGGGATAGATTCCTTTTCCGTCTGTAAAATATAATAGCCCCCGAAGCTTTTTAAAGACTCCCTTATTAATCAGACCATTTACATATTCAAATGCCGGTCGAAAGTCAGTTCCCCCAAATCCAGAAAGAGTAAAATGTTTCATATAATCTTCCATTTCTTCCCGGCTTGTGATGGTTTCATCGGAACGGATCTGTTCATCACACTGTATGATATGAATGTTTATTTTACGAAAATAGCTTTCAGCCTCTCCAAGGACCTCATAGGTCTGCTCTAAAAAGTTTCGCACCAACTCACCTGAAACGGACATGGATGTATCAATCACGATTACGAAATCTTCTATTTTAAAAACTTCTCTCGTCTCAAGAGGCTCAATTAAAGGCATGTTTTTATAGAGCGTCAGTCCATACGTATAAAATATGGAATCAAAGGAATCGGGATCTACCTCGGCCGACTCTTTTAGAACTGCAAATTTCCTTAAAAACCGTTTATAATCATAGCGTTCCCGGTTTTCTATTTTTACCTGTTCCAAAAGCTGTCTGGAAGAATCGTCCTCTTCTTCTCCAAAGGATTCCATCTCCGTTTCCATTTTATCCCTGATTTCCTGCCATTTATTCTGGCGCTCTATCTTCATACGGGGATCCTCTTCCTGTTCCCACTTATCATGGCTGTCCACATAAAATTCCGTCTGCATACGGTGAAATGCTTCCTCTGAAAGATTCATCTCCATAAGAATATGGCAAATCCCTTCCGCAGTAAATACGGGAAGCTTTGCTCTAATCTGCCCATATAGTTCACGACGGTATGGTGACTGGTGCCGGAAAACAGATTTTACATAAAATCCGTCCAGAATCGACTCAACCGCTATGTCACATGCCAGATCCCAGTATTGCTTCTGACGGTTTCCCATAGAACCAAGATGGCAGAATAGACAATGAAAAAGGATATGGAGATACGCCCGGTTGATTGATATGCGGCTTCCCCTGAACATGGAAAACAGCAGCTCAGGCTGATAATAAATTACATAGCCGTCTGTGCTCATCCCGAAACCAGAACGATCTGCTTCAAATCCAAAACTGCTTAATGCAACGTCTAGATATCTGAAGTTTAGATAAAGTTCGTTTCTTGCATTACCAAGAATTTCATGTCCAAGTTCTACCTCATTCAGTTCATCAAGCTGACGCTGTCTCACCGGATCAATCATTTTATATCCCTTCTTTCTATACTTTCCTTCATACTTCGAAAATGCTCTTTTCTATGTTAATGATATTATTAAAATCTATCTATATTAAAGAGAAAATGTACGTTTTTTCACAGGAAAGCGCAAATGCCTTAAATCCATTAAAGAGCTTAACAGCTCCATATTATTATTTACCGATGCCAGATCAATCATCCGGTCAAAATCTGTCTGTTCGTTGCAATACTCATCCGCCAGCCAGAGAAATAATTCACTCTCCTTTAGTGCCGCCTCCCCCGCCGCCTGTAAATGCTCCCTTAAATAATCTTCATAAATCTTCCGGTCTCTGGGAAGCAGATTAAGGGGCGTATACAGTCTTAAAAGTGCAAGAGCCGCAGTCAGACGATCCGGTTCCTGAACGCGGACATGGGGAAATAATGCATCATATTTATGAAATTGAAATTCTGACTGGTCAAAGCAATACCGATACATATGCCCGCATCCATGCATCTCCCGGAATACAATCCGGGCCGGTGTGTGTTCCACCGATTCTTCATACATTTCAGGAAAAATCAGCCTTGCGGTCATATCCTTAGCATGATAGTTTACATAAATTTCCTGCCGCAATTCCGATACAATCCCCTGCATGCAGGAACGGCTTCCATCTACTATATGAATATCCAGATTCCTGATTTTCAGGCAACCGGTAAACAGGCCTGAGCCTAAATCAGTGATGGCACTGAAACATTCCAGATGACTCAGCTCAAAGCAGTTATAAAATGCATAGTTTCCAATTTTTTTAATGGAAGCCGGCAGATATAGATCCAGCAATCGAACAGATATAATCTCCGGAGGTAACTCCTTATCTCCGGCTTCAACCGAATTTCCCTCTTCGTCACACATCTTAAGAGTATCTTTTGCCGAAGAAAGCATATCACCTCTTCCCCACCCATTGGAAAAGGCATAGTCTGACAGTTCTGTCACCGGAAGATTTTCAATTTTTTCCGGTATGCGGACTGCCCCTGCGTATCCCCGGCAGCCCAGTATGCGTATATGGTCATTTACTATCTGATATAGGAACATTTAAAATCCTCTCCAACAATTGTTTAACAAATCAATATACCAGAAAAAACAGAGAAAATCAACTATTTTCTGCTCATTACAGATTAAAGGTTCTTCTAAAATCACTTGGCGTAATTCCATGAACTTCCTGAAATGCTGCCGCAAATTTAGAAGCATTTTTATATCCGCATAGTTCCGAAATATCACGGATGCTTAAATGATCTGCGGATAAAAGCTGCATGGCCCGTTTCATTTTTTCTCTCCGGATATAATCGTAAAGAGGGATCTGATAGATGTTTTTAAAACTGAGGCGCAATTTGCTCTCGCTCATTCCTGCTAATTTTTTCAATTCTTCCA
>JAQSYE010000168.1 GCA_029256305.1 Lacrimispora sp.
TCTGACGTTGCGGCAATCACAAAATCCGCCCCCTGTATATCCTTGTCTTCAAACCCCCGCCTGATGAGAGTCATGGTTTTCTCACGCCCGGCAGCAAGCTGTTCCATCTCAGGAATCATCTCTAAGCCAACCACGGTAATTTCCGGTCCGAAGTCCTTTAACACCAGCGCTTTTCTATAAGCCACCATTCCACCGCCTGCAATCAGGCACGTCTTCCCTTCAAGCTCTACAAAAAACGGAAAATAAGCCATTGTCACTCCTCTCTCAGCCAGTCCTTTAAACCATCTAACGTCCGAAGAACCACCTTTAAGTCCTCACTGGTAACATGGTCCCGAATGCGATATAAAAGGGTATCCAGCCGTTTCCCGGACATCACTTCTTTTAATTCTTCCATTTGAGAAATATAAGGGTGAAACAAGATTTCCTTTAACGCCCCATCCAGTTCTTCTTCCATAATTTCTCTGGCACAGTCCAGTTCTTTCAGTTTAATCTGCGTATTGTTCTTTGATAATGTTTCAAAATAATCAATATCATATAAAGTAAGTCCTGGAAATTCCCTGATCTCAGGGTCCATATCAACAGGAACCGCCACATCAATAAAGAGCCGCTTTTTCTCTGGTTTCGGACAGTTGTCCAGTTCTTCTCTGGTCACAGTGTAGTGAGGTCCTAAGGTTGCACTGATCACCACATCCATATCTTTCATATAGTTGTAGCGTTCTTTATAATCCACTTCCCTGATCCGATCGCTGTCCACTTTCAAAAGCAGGTCTGAGGAATGGGTTCTGACGGTTCCGGTCACCCGTATTCCGGGCTTACTTAACAGATTCTTGGTTATCGTACCGCCCATCTTTCCGGTCATACCAATGACCATTACATCTTTGTATTCTCCCTCACTGTTAAAATGAAATACTTCGTTTGCCACAAGAGTTGCAATAGACAGAGGGGTTCTCGACAATCTGGTATCTGTTTTAATCCGCTTTGCTGCAGCCATCGCTTTCTGAAACAGCACATTCAGTTCATAATCCGCAGCTCCTGCTTCCTTGGCATACTGATACGCATCTCTAACCTGTCCCAGAATCTCATCTTCCCCTAAAACCATGGAGTCAAATCCGCAGGCTACCTTAAATAAATGCCGAATGGCACTCTCTTCATTATACACATTTAAATATTTAATTAATTCTCCCAGACGAACTCCCTTTAAATCGGCAGCCTCCCGCTGGAGCTCCCCAATGGCATACTTTGATCCCGAAACATAGATCTCACTGCGATTGCAAGTGCAGAGTACGACTACGCCTGTGATAGAATCTTTATTCATCAGTCTGTCTATTAATTCAGCCTTTTCTTTCGTACTGAAGGCTAACTTTTCTCTAATATTTACTGGAGCCTTTTTGTGGCTCACACTCATACAATACATGTTCTTTCCAGCTTTCTTCTCTTAACCTCGTAATCAAAACCACGTTCCTATTCTACCACAACCCCAAACGCAGGGCAATGGAGTGTTAAAACTCCAATTGCATTTTTTCAGATGCCATGTATAATAAGGGAAATACTTTTGAATAGGGGAATATGCATATGCAGATAAGAACAGCCAGACCAGACGACTCTGATCTCTTGATAAAAATGTTAAAACAGCTGGATACAGAAACCAGTTTTATGATGTATGAACCTGGAGAACGGAGTGCAACGGCTGATGATATGAGGCGCAGAATTGA
This sequence comes from Lacrimispora sp., assembly GCA_029256305.1. Taxonomy (GTDB): domain Bacteria; phylum Bacillota; class Clostridia; order Lachnospirales; family Lachnospiraceae; genus Lacrimispora. The sequence continues at coordinate 1,713 of JAQSYE010000168.1, forward strand.
GCAGTGGGAAAGGTCTGGTTCTCTTTTTCTATTGCTGGAAAACGAAGGGGATTTTGCTGGTTTTCTTTGTGCTTCCAGAGGAGAACCAAAAAGAATCCGTCACTGCGCCTATCTGGTCATTGGTATTTTAAAAGACTATAGAGGACACGGATACGGATCAATGCTTTTTCAGAAAATGGATCAGTGGGCAAGAGAAAACGGCATAACCAGACTGGAACTGACCGTCATGGCTGAGAATGAACGGGCGCGCCATTTGTATGAAAAAATGGGATTTATTGTTGAGGGAAAAAAAGAACGTTCCATGATTGTGGATGGAGTAATGGTTGATGAATATTATATGGCGAAACTATTGTAATTAAAAAAGTCCCCCTGATTGGAAAACGCAGAAGAGAAAGCGTTTTTTCATAATCAGGGGGATCTTTATTACTATTTACTTATCTGTTATTCTGGTTTCATAACTCCATTCTCATCTACATCATGACCGTCTATTCTGGTTCCCACGGCTAGGATTCCATCTGAGTTTTAAAACTATACAACAATTACAGTACTTTACTTAAGAACAGTTTCAACCTGTCATTCTTTGGATTTGCAAAAAATTCTCCAGGTTCAGCCTCCTCCAGAAAATAACCGCCATCCATAAACATAACCCTGGTCGCCACCTCTCTGGCAAATCCCATCTCGTGAGTAACGACTACCATGGTCATCTTCTCATCAGCCAGTTCCCGCATAACGGTTAAAACTTCTCCTACCATCTCAGGGTCCAGTGCAGAAGTCGGTTCATCAAAAAGCATGACATCCGGATTCATACACAAAGAACGGACTATGGCGATTCTCTGCTTCTGTCCGCCAGAGAGCTGATTGGGATAGGAATCGGCTCGGTCTGCAAGTCCTACCTTATGAAGAAGCTTTAAAGCCTGCTCTTTTGCTTCTTTTTCGCTTTTTCCCTGTAGCTTTACCGGCGCGATTGTTAAATTCTTTAAAATTGTCATATGAGGGAATAAGTTAAACTGTTGGAATACCATCCCCATCTTCTGACGATGTTTGTCAATATCGGTTTTTTTATCAACGATATCGGCACCTTCAAAAAGAATGTGACCTCCGCTAGGTTCTTCGAGCCTGTTTAAACAGCGGAGGAATGTGCTTTTTCCTGAACCGGAAGGTCCGATGACACAAACCACATCTCCTTTGTAAATATCAACGGAAATGTCTTTTAACACTTCCATATCACCAAACTTTTTTCCAAGATTCTGTACCTGAATCAGAGGTTTATCCATATTATCAATGCTCACTTCTCTGCAACCTCCTCTCCAGTGCCCTTACCAGCTGTGAAAACATCATAACCATAACCAGATAAATGACAGCCACTGCGATCAGAGGCATGAATGCAGAATAGGTACGGCTTTTAATAATATCTCCGCCCTTTGTTAAATCCTGCAGTCCTATGTAACCTGCAACCGAGGTTTCCTTTAACAGCACGATAAATTCATTGGCCAGAGTTGGAACTACATTTTTAAATGCCTGGGGCATGATGATAAACCACATGGTCTGGGCATAATTAAAGCCCAGACTCCTTCCTGCTTCAAACTGCCCCTTTTCAATGCTGCTGATACCACTTCGGAAAATTTCAGCCACGTAGGCACCGGAGTTGATTCCAAATGCTACAACCGCAGTAAATACCTGTCCTGGATCATGAAAGGAAAAGATCACAAAATACATGATCATGAGCTGAACCACGACTGGGGTTCCACGGATTATCGTCAAATAGACACCACAAATCCAGTTCAGTACTTTCAGCTTATGGGTATTTTCATAGGTAGACCGGATCACTGCCACTAAAAATCCCAGCAGTATTCCGATTAAGACTGCAAAGAACGTAATTTTCAACGTATTTTGCAATCCGTCGGTAATGTATTTCCAACGGTCGTCTACGATAAAATTCTGATAGAAATCATCTCTTAGCTTTTCCCACATGGCACTCTTCCTTTATTCTTATTTTGCTGTGATGTATTTATCCACAATCTTCTGAAGTTCGCCGGAATCTTTTAATTCCTTAATTGCAGCGTTCATCTTATTTAACAGTTCTGTATTGCCTTTCTTTAAAGCAATAGCATATTCTTCTTCTGTAAATGCTTCATCAAGAATCTTTAAGCCAGTGTTCTCTTTCACAAATACTTTAGCTGGTTCACGGTCAATCACAACAGCATCAACTTTTCCCTGGGTGAGAGCCATAACTGCTTCCATTCCCTTGTTGAAACGCTGGATATTGGCATCCTTAATGTCTCCTGCATAAATATCCCCAGTTGTTCCGGTCTGAACCCCAATCTTCTTTCCATCTAAGTCAGCTGGTGCTTTAATCTCGCTGCCTTCTTTTACAATAATAACCTGAGCTGCCTGTGCATAGGTATCAGTAAAATCTACATTCTTTTTACGGTCTTCATTTACAGTCATACCAGCTGCAGTAAAATCTGCTTTACCGGACTGAACAGCAGGGATCAGGGAATCAAATGCCATATCCTGAATCTCAAGTTCCATGCCCATCTTATCAGCAATGGCTTTTGCTATATCTGCATCGATTCCTACAATATCATTGTTCTCATGATATTCGTAAGGTGGAAATTCTGCATTTGTTACCATAACCAGCTTACCGCCTGCTGCTGAGCTTTCTGCTCCTGCTTTTGTAGTCTCAGCTCCTGCTGCTGTTGTCTCAGTTCCTGCTTTCGTTGTCTCAGCTCCTGCTGCTTTTGTTGTCTCTGTTTTTGGTGCTCCGCCACATGCGGTTAATACTGCTGCCATACATAATGCTACTGCGATTGCAATTTTATTTTTCTTCATAATGATTCCTCCTCTTATACACAAATCTGCATAATTATAAAATAAGTATCAGTTATACATTATATAGCATTTTCGGAATTAATCAAGTACTTAGAAAGAAGATTATTCAATTACCTTGCATGTTTTTTTGCCATCCATTATAATAGACCTGATCGATAATCAGGGAAGAAGGGAACCGCTATGAAGGATATCCTTGTAAAAACGGCATGGCCTATGACACCGCCTGCCCCCTACTCGTTTTTTCACCTTTTTTTTGTCTCTGCAGGGCTCATTTTCGTAGTTTTTCTGTCCTATTACACCACAAGAAGAATAAAGAACAACCAGATACCCGGACTTCTATTTCTCTGCGGCATTGTACTTGCAGCCTCGGAATGCTATAAACAGTTATTCTTATATTATGTGGTGAATGACCAGACTTACAACTGGTGGTATTTTCCATTCCAGCTGTGCAGCCTGCCCATGTATTTCTGCCTGTTGCTGCCATTTGCGCCCTCTGCCGGCAAAAAGACAGTGCTCTATACTTTTATGCAGGATTTCAACCTGCTTGGCGGAATCATGGCTCTGGCAGAACCTTCAGGGTTGTTTCACCCTTACTGGGTATTGACGCTTCACGGACTCCTCTGGCACCTGCTGTTAATTTATATCGGTCTGGTGATTGCATTTTCCCGTTGTTCCGATACTACCTTGGTTGGCTTTATCCGAACGCTGCCTTTATTCTTTATCTGTTGTATTGTCGCATCTGTGATTAACCGGACTGCGAAGCCTTTGGGTCAGGCGGATATGTTTTATATCTCACCTTATTATCCATCTGCACAGATTGTATTTCATGAAATCGCCATAAAATATGGAATTTCCATAGGGAATGCATTCTATCTGGTCGTTACCTGCCTGGGCGGATTTATCTTTCATGTTGTATTTGGAAAATTTCATCTTTATTCTTCCCGGCAGACTCTCTGACCGGGAGTATTATTATTTATATTATTCATCAGGAGGAATAACACATGTCAGAACCAATGACTGACAGAGCAAAGAAAGCTATGGAAAAACACGCAAACGGTTATAATTGCGCATAGGCAGCCCCTGCAATGACTGCATTGCTTGTAGTTTTACTCCTCTTTAATTCCTTTTCTCTCTGTTTTGACATCTTGTAAGAACTGCTTCCACGCATCTTCATGGGCCACAAAATATCTGGGACAATCTTTACCTGTAACATCATAATGCCGGATTACATCCTTTTCGCTCAATCCCAGTTCTTTGCACAGCAAAGCAGTGAACTTCACTAACGAAGCATAGGTCTGGTCATTGAATTTACCGGTTTCATCGGGATGGCAGCATTCTATGGAAACTGTATCCTTATTTTTTTCCTTTGAAGTCGCATAGGCCACCTCGTAAATGGGTATTTCCTGAAGGATCTCTCCTTCCAGGCCGATGATAAAATGACTGCTTGCCGATATCTTTTTCTCCCCTGTCTGATCCTTTAAATTGGCAAAATAATCCCGATTCTGCTTGGCCGTTGTACCGGGGTTGGCAACATAGTGAATCACAATTCCGTCAATCCGGTTCATTTTGGTTCCTGGCCTCGAATAAGGATTGAATTCAATAAAATCCTGCTGTACATAATCCGGCATGGGAATCGACCTGATATCCACATAGTTTCTTCCAAAAAGAGAAATTAATCCCCACAGAATGCAGACTAATAAGCCGGTACATATGACAAACCGGAGGAATATGTATAAGAATGCTCTTTTTTTCTTCTTTTTCTTTTGCTTATACCGGCGCTCTCTTGACCTGCGCCGGCGTTCCAGTTCATCTAATCTATCTTTTGTCTGATTATTCATGGCGTAAGCTCCTGATCTGCTTTTTCTACCAGTTTACGACTTTTCCAAAGAAAAAGTCAATAAAAATGTCAGGAATGTGTTCGGAATATGGATTCCATCTTCACTGTCTCACAGACATTTAGCAGGACTTCATGAAGCTTTCCCTGGGCTGATTCATCGCAGAGAATTACCATTTTATCCCCTGCCATAAATTTTGTTTCCCCTCTGGGAACAAATTCAGCCTCTCCCCGCAAAAGAGAGATGAGAAGACAGGTCCGCGGCCACTGTATTTCAGAAACCTTCTTTCCCTCCGCTTCGCTTCCGTGAAAAATCATCCCCTCCACCAGTACTTTTTCCCCGGTGAGGGAAGTATCTCTGTCTGGATTTAATTTTCTTAAAAGCCGATGAAGCAGCTGATCGTAAACAGGCGCACAGCGGACCATATCCGGAATTACATAAGCGATCAGGGATACAAGGGACAGGGAAAGTAAGTGGGTAAAGCTTCCAGTCATTTCGCTGATCAAAATGATACCGGTAATGGGGGCTCTCACAATGGCGGAGAAATAACCTGCCATTCCCAGTATAATAAAATTACCCAAAAGACCCTGAAGGGAATCCGTCATCATTCCCATTCCGCTGCAATAGATACTGCCGATTACTGCGCCAAGCACCAGAAGCGGCAGAAAGATTCCGCCCGGAGCGCCGGAACCAAAACTCAAAATAGAAAAGGCAAACTTTAACAGCAGTAAAAGACAAAGTGCTCCAAACATCAGCTGCCCTGATGTCAGCACCTCTACCAGCGAATGGCCTCCGCCAAGCACTCCCGGATAATACAGCCCGAACACTCCCGCTAATAAAAACGGAATCATTAGCCGTACAAACTGATTTGGAATTTTCTGATACAGATCCTGGGTTTTTGAAAGGGTTGTATTATATACCACACCCATAATTCCGATAATTACGCCGAAAGCAATTACATATCCGTAACAGTTAAGAGGAATCATTTCCGTGATTTGAAGATCAAACACCGGCTTTAAACCAAATACATTCCGGGATACAAAATCCGCAGTGATGGAAGAAGCCATGGTGGATAAAAGAATTTCCGGAGAAAAATGTTTATGTATCTCTTCCAGTGAGAATAAAACACCGGCAATCGGCGCGTTAAAGGCAGCGGATAGACCTGCACTGGCTCCGCATGTGATTAAAAGCTTTTCTTCTGTCTTTGACCTTTTTGAGAGACGCGAGATACCTTTCGCTGTCATGGCGCCCAGCTGAATACTGGGGCCCTCCCGTCCAAGGGAAAGACCTAAACCAAGAGAGATCAGTCCGCCAGCCAGCTTGGCTACAAGGGTTCTCCACCAGCAGGGATCCAGTTCTCCAATCATCTCCCCTTCTACCTGCGGAATCCCACTCCCTGAAATCAAAGACTCCCATTTTAACAATAATGCAACCAAAAAAGCACCGATAGTGAGGACAAGAAACCAGAAGGTTATCAAAATCGGTTTCTCCTTCACAGCATTCAGCACCCATTTAAGCAGCTCGTCTCCATCACTAAGCAGATACCGGAATAACACAACCACAGAGCCGGCTATGGCTCCTGTTAAGATTCCTTCGAGTATCAATTCATAACGAAAACTTCGGTAACGGTTAATCGTTTTCTTTACCGTATGACCTTCTGTCTGCATAACGATTCCTCCTGTAAACTATATTTTTCCATTGTTAACTTGCACACAATATAAAATTATAGCTCTTGAAACTGCTGATTGCAAGGCAAAATCCGGCTTATCACAAAAACAGACCGGTCTGTTCTCCCACTGTTGCAAGAAAAAAACGGTCAGTTTCCATTCTGCTTTATTCTATTCACGCTACATAGTCCACTAACTGTTCCGGCGAGAATGCTTCATTGTAACAGATGATCTCCACCTGTTTTCCAAGTCCGACAATCATGACTCCCATCAGTGATTTCCCATCAATCACCAGATGATTGGAAATCACTTTTATCTCAAAACTGCACCGCTCCGCCTTTACCACAAAAGCCACCAGTTCCTCCACTGTGGAAAATGTATGCTTGATCTTTCTCACTTCAGACACCATCTTTCTTCTACCGCATTATTCATGATTTTTACTAATTTTTTTAAATTTTTATTTAAAATCATGTGCATTTTATCTATTTAATCCTATTATTTCCATTGAATGAAGGGTTATACTGGAAAAGTGTATTTTTTTTAAGGAAAAGACTACCCAAATTTTGAATTATCGTGTATAATTGTGACGTTGTGTTTTCAAATGGAAGCGTATCGAAGTGGTCATAACGAGCCGCACTCGAAATGCGGTTGTCCGCAAGGGCACGTGGGTTCGAATCCCACCGCTTCCGTCAAATAAAATCAAAGCAAAAGGACTTGAACCCTGTTGGTTAAAGTCCTTTTTGCATTATAGCATCGATGAAATGGTTCAGAATT